>JABJQE010000182.1 GCA_018663565.1 Phycisphaerae bacterium | reverse complement strand
CTTGATTCTGCTGTCGTGGCAACTTGGGCGGGTCGCAACCACCGCCTGTGAACGATTGGCTGAACTGTTGCGGTGGATCATCCCCGCTCAGGTCATCGGTGGACTGATCGCATTGGAAGCACAAACGAGTTCGACGTCGGCCGCTTGGGTCTGGCTTGGCGTGACAATCGCCGTGAGCGTTGGCTTCACGCTTGCAAGCGTTCGCAAGCAGTGGCGACCGTTTATCGCATCGGGGCTCATTGGACTTGGGTACTCCTTTCTAACATTGCTCCGGGATCTTCAGCAGCAGCTCGATCCCGCGACATTCGACACCGCCGTCATCGCCATCATCATCGCCGTGTCAGTGCTCGGAATCGGCGTCATGTTGCTCGCAGGCTGGATGACCAGTCGAACCACACACGAGCACTGAGAACCAGTCGCTCCAACCACATTTCCAAATGTCGCCCACCAGCATGTGTTTCCCGAAATGGGGGCGAACTGAATTGGGCAAACAAAAGATGCCGGCGCGAGAACTACTTGCGGCGCACAACCGCTTGAGCGGCTGCCAAACGGGCGGTTGGCACTCGGAATGGTGAGCAACTCACGTAGTCAAGGCCGCAACTCTCGAAGAAATCGATGCTCGCTGGGTCGCCGCCGTGCTCGCCGCATACGCCAAGTTTGATCTTGGGCTTGGTGATGCGGCCACGCTTGCAGCCAGTCTCAACGAGCACACCGACGCCATCGACATCGATGGACTGGAACGGGTCCTTCTCGAGAATGCCACGGTGCAAATAATCGGGCAGGAAGCCATTGATGTCATCACGGCTATAGCCAAAGGTGAGCTGCGTGAGATCGTTCGTGCCGAAACTAAAGAAGTCGGCACACTCTGCTACTTCGTCTGCCGTCACAGCAGCGCGGGGAATCTCGATCATGGTGCCGACCGGGATGTCGAGTTTGCCGGTGTACTTCTTGGCCTTCTTGACCGCCGCAATTGTGTCGAGCGTCTCGGCGCGGAGCAGTTCGAGCTCGGCTTTGGTGCCGACAAGCGGAATCATGATTTCGGGTCGCGCATCGATCTTCTTCTTCTTGCACGCGATCATTGCTTCCACAATGGCCGTTACCTGCATGCGAAGGATTTCTGGATATGTGACCGCGAGCCTGCAGCCGCGGTGACCGAGCATTGGGTTCGACTCATGGAGGGCCGACACCAGTCGCCGAACTTCATTGGCTTTCACGCCAATGGCTGCGGCAACTTCCTTGACGGACTTCTCTTCGTTGGGCAGGAACTCGTGCAGCGGTGGGTCAAGCAATCGCACGGTGACAGGCAGCCCCTTCATCGCGGTGAAGATGCCGACAAAGTCCTTGCGTTGGTACGGGAGCAACTTCTTGAGCGCCTTCTCCCGATCCTTCAGGGTCGTCGCAAGAATCATCCTTCGCATATTCGTAATGCGGTCGGTATCGAAGAACATGTGCTCGGTGCGGGTCAGGCCGATGCCCTCGGCGCCAAAGCTGCGAGCACGCTTTGAATCTTCTGGTGTATCAGCGTTCGTCCTCACACCCATGCGACGTTTTGCATCAGCCCACTTCATCAGCGTGTTGAAGTGCTTGGACATTTTTGGCGTCGAACCAGTGATCTCGCCGTTCATGACTTCGCCGGTTGAACCATCGAGCGAGAAACTGTCCTTCGGGCCCCAGGTCTTCTTACCAAGGCGAACCTTGCGGCTCTTCTCGTCAATCTCAAGCTCGCCAGCTCCAGCGACGCAGCACTTGCCCCAACCACGAGCCACAACTGCGGCGTGCGAGGTCATGCCGCCGGTGCTTGTCAGAATACCGACGGCATGATGCATGCCTTCGACATCTTCTGGGGAAGTTTCGCGGCGAACAAGAATGACATCCTCGCCAGCCTGCGTACGCTGAGTGGCCTCTTCGGCGCTAAATGCCAACTTGCCAGTCGATGCGCCTGGTGATGCAGGCAAACCGCGAACGATGACATCGACACCCTTCTTGTCTTTGGCCGAATAACTCGGAAGCAATAGATGCACCAAGTCATCGGCGGGTACGCGAAGCAAGGCTTCGTCTCGCTTGATCAATCGCTCCTCAACCATCTCGACCGCAATGCGAACAGCCGCGGCGGCGGTTCGTTTTCCGCTGCGCGTCTGAAGCATCCAGAGCTTGCCACGTTCGATAGTGAACTCGACGTCTTGGATATCGCGGTAGTGCTTCTCAAGTTTCGAGCGGATCTTCATCAGTTGATCGAATACAGGCTTATTCCACTTTCGCATCTCTCGAATTGGAGGCGCGGTACGAATGCCGGCAACAACATCCTCGCCCTGGGCGTTGATGAGAAATTCGCCATAGAACTCGTTCTTGCCGGTAGAGGGGTCGCGTGTAAACGCCACGCCTGTGCCGGAATCATCGCCCATATTGCCGAATACCATCGTTTGCACATTGACGGCGGTGCCATCGAGACCAGTGATCTCATTGATCTGCCGGTAGGCAATCGCCTTACCCGACGACCATGACCCAAACACTGCTTCGATCGAGTGCTGCAACTGCTTGTAGGGGTCTTGGGGGAAGTCCATCTTGGCGAACTTCTTGAAAACCTTCTTGTATCGATCACAGAGATCTTCCAAACCGCCCACAGGGACGTCGGTGTCTTCAAGGACCTTGCACTTCTTCTTCACAGCGCTAAACTCTGTTTCAAAGTGGTGGTGATCAATCTCGAATACCACACTGCCAAACATATTGATGAGTCGGCGGTAGGCGTCGAAGGCAAAACGTCTGTTACCAGTAAGTTCAGCAAGGCCCTCGACTGACTTATCGTTGAGACCAAGATTGAGCACTGTTTCCATCATCCCCGGCATCGAAACCGCAGCGCCACTTCGCACGCTCACCAGAAGCGGATCTGCGGTCGAACCAAAGGACTTCCCTGTCTCGCGTTCGAGGCGACCAATAGCAGTCTTGACCTGGGCCATCAATCCGACGGGCAATCGATTGCCGCGATCGTTGTAGGCCGCGCAGGTTGTTGTCGTGATGGTGAATCCCGGAGGCACTGGAATGCCAATGGAGGTCATCTCTGCGAGATTGGCCCCCTTGCCACCGAGCAACATTTTCTGCGAGGCATCTCCGTCGGTCTTGGTTCGGCCGAATGCATAAATCATGCGAGGCGATGTCTTCTTTTTGGCTGTTCGACGGCGAGTCTTGGTTGCGGGCATCCGGGTGGGCTCCTGTGGGGCTCGTATGTAGCGTCAAAGCGAGGCAGTGTACCTCGCCACGGATCGCAGCATCTAAGGCCCCCTATCATTGCTCGTATGTCTGATTGGCTTCGATGCCCCGAACTCGATGGACGCTCACCCTTGAGCGTTATGGCTGCGTGGCCACGCGATACGCCGCTGGCGATGCTGCACACCAACCCCTCAGATTCGCTCGGGCGATGGTCCATTCTTGCCGCTCCGTCTGGATTTCTGGAAGCATGGGCAGATGGTGGCCGTTGGATCGGCCCGGAGAACCTCGAGATGGAACGCGCCGCAGCCCAAGGTGCCATTGCAGCACTCGAGGCAGCCGATAAGGCCAGATCCAAGCACGAACACCCTGAGGGACATCCGCCCCTGTGCGAATGGATCATGTG
>JABJQE010000016.1 GCA_018663565.1 Phycisphaerae bacterium | reverse complement strand
TCATCTTGACCAACAATGGATGGACGGTGGAAAACATCGGCATCAAGCGGACCATTGATGAAATTGTGGACGCCTGGCGGCGAACGGGTGCCGATGCAATTGGGATGTCTGGGCTGCTTGTCAAGAGTGTCATGGTTATGGAAGAGAACTTGAAGATCTTGAATGATCTCTCGATTGATGTACCGGTTCTTCTTGGTGGGGCAGCGCTTTCGCGGCATTATTGTGAATCGCATCTTCGCGAGGTCTATAAGGGCGCGGTCTATTACGGAAAGGACGCATTTGATGGACTTCGTTTGTGCGATGCAATTGCAGATGGTCGCCGTGAATCGCTCGATGCAGAGATAGATCAGCGAATAGCACGCCGCGCCGCAACGGCCACCCGAATTGAACACATGGAGGCGTCCGAGGAAAACGCGACCGACGTGGCCACAATCAACGGCGGCCGAAGTGGTGTGTCGACTGATGGTGGTGTTCCGCAAGCACCGTTCTTCGGAAGCCGTGTCGTGAGCGATATCCCGCTCGACCGCATCTATCCCTTTGTGAATACCACGGCGCTCTTTCGCGGGCAGTGGGGGTTCCGTCGGGGGCAGCGGAGCCGCGGAGACTTTCATCGGGTCTTGCAGGATGATGCCGAGCCGGTCTTCGAGCGGCTCAAGCAAAGCCTTCGAGACGATGCCATCTTGCAACCGGCTCTTGTGTACGGGTGGTTCCCGTGTGGTGCTGACGGCGATGAACTTGTGGTGTTTGATCCAGATGATCACGATCAGGAGTTGGAGCGATTCAGTTTCCCCCGTCAGGCAAAGCGTCGAAGGCTGTGCATCAGTGACTTCTTCAAGTCTGTGGATTCTGGTGTACCTGACGTGCTTGGGCTCTCGTGCGTGACCATGGGATCAAAGGTCAGTGAACTTGCCGCTGAACTCTTCGCCCGAGATGAATACACGGAGTATCTCTATGTGCATGGCATGGGCGTGGAGTGCGCCGAAGCGCTTGCGGAGTTGTGGCATCAACGCATGCGGCAAGAGCTTTCAATCGGCGGCGAGGACAGCCCGCACATCAAGGAATTGTTTCAGCAGAAGTACTGCGGAAGCCGGTATTCCTTTGGCTATCCGGCGTGTCCAGATATGGCCGACCAGGTGAAGTTGTTTCGTTTGCTGCAGCCCGAACGCATTGGCTGCGTGTTGACGGAGAACCATCAAATCGACCCTGAGCAAAGCACCAGTGCCATTGTGATCCATCATCCCGAGGCGAAGTACTTCAACGTGTAGCGTGGGTGATCCCGCCTATTGGGGCCTTTGAGCGAATGAGCCTTGGATGCATTGTTGGTGCGCCGATTGGCTGCTGGCGTGTCCATAGGATGCGATCAAGACCAAGCAATAGTTGAACGCAAAAAAGACAGGAGCCGCAAGTCGACTTGCGACTTGCGACTCCCGATTCCCCCGCCCGCCGAAGGCGGGTGCATTATCAGTGCGTCTTGGCGCGTGCCTCGTTGACGTTGATGGCGCGACCGTCAAGGTCTTGGCCATTGAGGGCTTCGATAGCCTTGCGGGCATCGTCGTCGCCCATCTCAACGAAACCGAAACCGCGGGAGCGGCCAGTGTCACGATCAAGCACAACGTTTGCAGCGGTTACGGAACCGTGCTCGGAGAACATTTCGACGAGATCGTTATCACGAACACGCCACGGCAGATTTCCAACAAAAAGCTTCACGGGAAAAACCTCAGAACAGAGCAGTCACAGGAGGAGAAGAACTCGGAACCCGCCTGTGACATCAGGCTCCGTGATCTCGGCCAACTTGGCCGCGTCGCGTATTGTAGGTGCACCTTCACGGGATTGATAGGGGGTCAGGTGGTGACCCGCTCAATCAGCGAGCAGAGCAGCCTCTAGGCCCTGTTTCGGGTCTTTTGCTGTCCACACAGCAATGGTCGAGTCGCCGCTTCTGCATACACGCGGGTATCCACTCCGGCGTCCGGTCTGCACGGTGGACACAACAGAAGCATCGCGTAGTTCTCGGCCCGGGCTGATCAAGCGTTGCATCACAGTCGCCTTGTCATCTCTTGAGTCAATCCAGATCACGACGGCGGTTGTCGGTGACACCCACGCCACATCAACGCGTCCGAGGGCGGAGTCACCCGCGAGCGCAATCGGCGAGCCAAAAGTTCCGCCACCATCGGTTGAAAACGCGGCGTGTACGCCCGCATGTTCGCCGCCGGTGTACCAGGCTGCGACGACGGCGTCCTGCTGCGCGTCCAGGGCGGGGCCGTTGACGGGGCATCCCGCAATGACCCAGTCGTCGCGATGAAGTTCGTAGGCAGAAATCCAATCGTCTCCGCTTCGGCGGGTGAGGCTGATGTCTCGCCGTTCGTCATCGCCACGATCGCGATACGCAACGAGTGTGCCGCTCGGCATGGCAATCATGGCCGTCGGGCAGCATTCGCATGTGCGGTCATCAAGCAGACTTGAGTTCGCAATTGTGTCAGTGATCATCGCGGTGCGAAGCGACATCGCGCCACCTCCGCCGTGTCCGTGGCCATCATTGCTGTGGTCTTCCGTTGACATGGCACGGCCGTCAAGCCAGACGGCGCGTAGTCCGTTGCCTTCTGGAACAAGAGAGACAAATCCATGCTCGGTTTCTGTCCGGTCATCATTTAGTGTCCCAAGCATCGTCCAGTGTTGCCCCTCGTCACGAGAGTGAGCCACTCCGATGTCGTAGGCATAGGTGCCTGGGCCGCTTTTTTGCAGCCATGTCGCGACGAGCGAGCCGTCACCAGCAACCGCAATTTGCGGGACATCCGCCCAATTGATGAAGAAGTCTCGCCGCTGGGTAATGGTGCGGGCAGGTGACCAAGTATTGGTCTCGGCGGTGTACTTGCTTGCCTGTAGCCGCCACACATCGTCTGAAGTTGCTGTGTCATGAACCGGCGCAGGTTCAAGCCACGACAACCATGCGCCGCCATCTGCCTCGCACAGCGTGGGAGCCATGGCGTGGGCTCCGCAAGGGGGGGCGGGGGCCGAAGTAGCCAGTGAGATCACAAGAATTGAAAGCATCATTGTGGGTTCTCCGGCAGGTCGTGGACGTGCGTGCGTTTGCCAGCCCATCCACTGAGTAGTTCAACGGCGACCTGGGCGCCGATGCCAGCGGCAATGGCGAATTGACTTGATCCGCCGCCAAGCAGTCCTGCGACATATAGATCTGTTGCAACGCAATAGACGCCATCGTGCTCAAGCATGATGCGATCAATCTTACCGCCCCTGGGGTGTGGGATTGGCGATACAGGCAACTCGTCGATCTCCCAGCGTTTGTATCCGGTTGCGAGGACTAAGACGTCTGCAGTGAAGGCGCAGTCGTCGCTGGTGCGGACGGTCCAATGATCGCCCTCTCGTTGAACAGAGCATGCAGATCCGGCGTGCAATGTTGCGGGTGGGTATTGCTGGAACTGCATCCGCATGGTGTGCAGCGCCTCCGTGCCGGTGGTTCCTGGTGTGACACCGGGCGCGTTGAATAACTTGGCCTTTTTGAGGTCACTGTTGCCGTCATCAATGACCAGGACGCGGCGTTCCTGAAACCAAGGTTTGGCATGGGCGGAAGCCAGTGTTATGCCGCAGGCGAGTCCGCCAACGCCACCTCCGATGATGATGATGTCGTAAGTTTCCATTGTGTGAAGCGTAGTGGGCTGAGGAGATTTGCGCCGAGAGGGGCGTTAGTTTGGCCGCGACCAGAAGTCTGTCCCCGGAAGTCCATCAATGCTGCTCGTGTTCTTCTTGCGGGTTGCATCAGCGACAGCTTCGGGTCCCATCTTATTGGCGATCTCCTGCAATTGAGGTCGGTGGCCAATGAACGTGTAGCGAGGTGTGCCCCATCCACACGAGAATTCAGCGCGGGTGACTTGTAGGCGAATGATTGCTCGCGTTCCAGGCATTTCGGGGAAGTGCGTGATGAGTGATTCGAAGTCCATATGATCAGGTTCAACAATGTCGCCGCGACCGTGCAGTCGCAGACTCTTGGGATCTTCATCGAACGAGCAGAACAAGAGGCACAGCCGCCCGTTCTCGCGAATGTGCGCAGTCGTTTCAATTCCGCTCCCCCATAGGTCAAGATACGCAACGGTTTGCGAGTCAAGTACCACGAAGGTTCCGTCAACGCCCTTTGGTGAGAGATTTACCAGCCCATCGGCCGCCATCGGCGCCGTGGCGACGAAGAACATCTCTTGTTTGGCAATGAAGGACCGTTCCTTTGGTCCGATGGGCAATGAGGGTTGCTGTGGTATGGTTGATGGCAGGGGTTCGCTGGTGTGTATGGCTTTGTGGCAGTTGGGCACTTTATCCGGATGGCTGAGAGCCGCGGCGGTCCGCGAAGTGCCCAATTCGATTCTGGCGAGCCGTTCATCAGATTAGACCGGCGGTTTGCTTAAGTGATAGGTGCGTGGCCTATCGAGATCTTGGTGGGCTCATTCGATCAGAAACTTCTGGGTGCTAGCACGGTCCCCAAGCCGCAATTAGTGCCAGTAAGTCATTGGTGCCAACCACACCGTCGCCGTCGATATCAGCGGGGCTGTTTGCGGCGTCCCAGTCGGCGATGAGGGTGAGGAGGTCATTCGTGTCAATCTCACCATTGCCGTCAAAGTCAGCGGGGCAGGCGGGGACATCCGTGCAATCAACCGTGTTCGCGGTGACTTGGACATTGTCGATGAGCCAGCCGGTGTAGTCGTTGAACTGCTCGTCGCCAGTGTCGAATGCAAAGCTGATCGTCAGCGTGTCGCCTGTGACGCCAGTTAGGTCGATCTCATGCTCAGTCCAGCCTGATGTCACGCCGAGTTCGGTCATGGTTACGCCGTTGACCAGTACCGATGCGACATCCCAGCCGGCCGTAGCTTCGGTCTCTAAGTATGTGCAGAATCGAAGTGTGATGTCGCCACCAACACCTTCAAGTGCAATAGCGGGTGCAGTGAGTGTGCCGGTTTCCTGATTGCCACTGTCGTAGTCGCAGCCACTCTCTTGGCCAAAGTACATCACGCTCGTGTCAGAGCAAGTGCCGGCAGGCGCGCAGTTGCCATTGCTGTTATGCCATAGACCTGTTGCCGACCATTCTGCTGGAAGGCCACTTGCAAAGGATTCGTCGAGAATGATGGTTTCTTCAAGTGAACCAACAAGCAGGGCCAATTGCGTTTCTGGCGCGTTGATTGGATAAGTTGCTTCGACGCCCGACTCAGTGAAGGCCGAGATGTAGAAGGACACCTGTTGCCCGCACATGAGCGGGGGGATAGTCACGCTGTAAAGATCATTGCCAAGCGGTAGCGCAGGCAGCATCGAGATGATGTCGTCAATATCTACATAGATCGTGATGGACGAAGGATCCGGTACGCCATCTCCTTCAATGACACCGAAGAGGAGTTCGATTGATTGGCCAGGAGGTGTGGCTTCGGGCAGGCTCTTGGGAAAGTGGAACTCCAAGAGAGTAGGAATGCACACGCCAAGAGGATGATCGAGCGCGTACTGCAGATCAGGGTGTGCAATGTCGGTGCCGTGATTCCAATTGCCATTGGCATCGCAGCCTGCGTGCGTGTGAATGCCGATGGCCTTGGCAGTAACTTCATCGAGCACACCCGAGCCGCTATTTCCGCCGGTAGTGTCGGTTTGATAGCCAATCGCCGTGCCACTGAGATACATGTATGGTCCAGTGTGTGTCTTTTGTACCCCATACCAAGTCGGGCTCACTGGACCGCTGACCGAGCCGTAGCCAATGATGGTGATATCTCGGCCATCAACCGCTGGCGCCGCATTGGCAAGCACATACGAATCGCCTTGTGTCTCATAGGCCGTCAGTCCGGTCTCGGTGTTTTGGGAGCAGCCGAAGTAGGCCCAGTCATTGCCGATGCCGCCGTCGGTGAACTGTACCGATGTAAGATCGACCGGATATTGGTCTTCAGGACCAGGGTGATTCCATGAACCATCAGAATTGCTCAGGGGCACATTGAATTCCATCGTTTCCACGACGCTTGAATTGTCGAGGCAATGTCCGGCGGATAGGAAAGAATGGGTTGCGTCGTCGATGAGCCATGCGCTGCACCCGATTGGAGCAAGTCTCCCGGCGCGGGCGTCATCGCTGAGTTCACGATCATCCACACTGAAGCAGATGGAGCGATCACCTGTTGTGTTACCCATTCCGAACACAGAGTCAATGCTGACATGTGAGGCGGATGTTCCAGATTCGGCGATCAGTTCGACAAGCACGACGCGCCCGTTGAACCACGCGCTGGCGTACTGCCACTGGCGAAGTGTGGTGTTAGAGTGATGCTGTACAGCTCCGTCTGCGAGCGAAGTCATCCGCAGTGTGCTGCCCGGCGAGAGTTTGGTGCGGCCAAAGTGGATCTGCATCGAGGTTGCGTTCGGCGATGAGACGATGTGTTGAAACAGGATGCTTGTG
>JABJQE010000181.1 GCA_018663565.1 Phycisphaerae bacterium | reverse complement strand
TCCGTCCAATCCATTTCAAAGAAGCGGTCAAACAAGGCAAGCACGTCTTCATGGAAAAGCCAGTTGCTGTTGACCCCGCCGGAGTCCGGCAAGTCATCGCGGCTGCCAAAGAAGCGGACGCAAAGAACCTCTCGGTCGTATCTGGCACGCAGCGGCGCCACGAGTTGTGCTATCTCGACGCCATGAAACGCATCCATGATGGCGAGATTGGCGAACCGGTTGCCGCGCGGTGTTATTGGAATCAGGGCGGGCTTTGGAACCATGCTCGCCAAGCAGACTGGTCAGACATGGAATGGCAACTCCGTAACTGGCTGTACTTCACTTGGCTCAGTGGTGACCACATCACCGAGCAGCATGTACACAATCTTGACGCCACGAACTGGGCTCTTGGCGGCCATCCGATCAAGTGCATGGGAATGGGTGGCCGGCAATGCCGAACACAACCAAAGTACGGCCACGGCTACGACCACTTTGCAATCGACTACGAATATCCAAACGGCGTACACGCCATGAGCATGGCCCGTCAAATTGATGGTAGCGCCAATCGCGTCGAGGAAGTTATTCAAGGCACAAACGGCCGAAGTTTGACCAGCAGTGGGCGTGCTCGTTTCGAGGGCGGCAGCAACTGGACTTTCGAGGGCGACAATCCCAATCCCTACGTCGTAGAGCACCGCGATCTTCATGCGAGCATTCGTGGCGAGGTGCCTCGGATCAATGAAGGGCAACGCATTGCAGAGTCCACACTGACCGCCATCATGGGGCGCATGAGCGCGTACAGCGGCAAGGAACTCACCTGGGATGAAGTGCTGAACTCACCCCTAGACATGCGTCCACCCGCGTATGCCTTCATGTCACTTCCTGTACCGATTGTGTCTGCTCCAGGCCGCACATCACCGCACGACACACTTTGGAGTATCAAGGAGCAAGCCAATGGATAGACGAACCTTTGTAGCAGCAGGCATTACTGGCATCAGCGGAGCAGCACTTGGCATGCATGATGAGCCCTACTCACTCCCACCACATTTTCCACCAGGACAAGAACCAATTCGGCCCAAACCAGGGCTGAGTGGACGCACCTTCACTCTAGACTACGCGCCACACTTTGGCATGTTCCAGCACCATGCCGGTGAAGACATGATCGATCAAATCGACTTCATGGCCGAGGCTGGATTCAGGTCAATTGAAGACAATGGCATGCGTGGGCGATCGATTGAAGATCAGCAACGCATTGCCGATGCCCTCGAGCGAAACGATATGCGAATGGGCGTCTTTGTGATGAACATGGATGGCGCATGGCGACCAAGCCTTACCACCGGCACAGCAGACGAGCGAGAACGCTTTGTGCAAAATGCCCGCGACTCGGTTGAAGTTGCCAAACGCGTACATGCCAAGTGGATCACAGTTGTCCCCGGCAAAGTCGCCGAGGGCATTCCTGAATCTGTCCAAACCGCCAACGTCGTCGAAGCGCTCAAACAAGCTGCGGGCGTACTCGAAGAACACGACATCACCATGGTGTGTGAACCACTGAATTGGCGGGACCATCATGGGTTGTTTCTCCGGTTTACGCCGCAGTCGATCGCCATCATGAACGCGGTTGACTCACCATCGTGCCGGATCTTGCAGGACATCTATCACCAGCAGGCCAGCGAAGGCAATCTCATCGATCATATGAATGCAGCGTGGGATCTCATCCCCTACTTCCAAGTGGGCGACAATCCGGGACGACGTGAACCAGGCACTGGCGAAATCAATTACGCCAATGTCTTCAAACATATGAACGAGCGTGGATGTGACGCCATTGTCGGCATGGAGCACGGCAAGAGCATTGGCGGCAAAGAGGGCGAAGTAGCGTTGATCGAAGCCTATCGAAACGTCGACCCAGCCTGATGCTTAGCCTCGTGGCGTGTGTGCTCGCAGTCGGCGAGCCGACGATTCACAACCTGTCATTCAGCGGGCCGCGTGACTGGACCTACGACGCGCGGCTTGTTGTGCCAAGCGGAGAGCGAAGCGGGCTGGTCGTACTCATGATTGGCGGAGGCGTCGGCAACGATCTGGACTGGACGGTCCCAGCAACGCTTGAGTGGAATGGCGATGTCATACCGATGACGATCGACGGCACGACGCATCGCGACGCGCCCCGCATCGCCAGCGCGCTAGCGGCGCACGGCCATGCCGTCATGCACTACTCGACGATTGCCCGCGAAGATCCAAAGCGTGATCGATGGCCGTACGAGATGACCACGATGGCACCCACCGAGTTACTCAGCCTTGCAACACTCGCAGCCACATGTGTTCGTGCGCACCCAGCGACAACGAAGGACCGCTTGGTACTGCTGGGCCACAGCATGGGTGGGCAACGATCGTGCGCTCAGGCAGCGGACGATCCCGCAGTCGTGGGTCTTGTGCTGCTGGCACCTGCACAGATGACCCGTACGGGCCCGAATGATTCTGGCCGCAATCTCAACCAACTCGAGGCACATGCTCAATTGAAGGCACAGGACACCAACGGAGACGGGCAGGTGCAGGGCGCAGAGATTCCCGAGTCTTCCGACCTTGATAAGGATGGAACACTTCGCCTGTGGGAAGCCTCTGCCATCCTGGCCAGAGTTCAGCGAGCCGCCATGCCTCCACAAGAGGGGCCGGATTCACATGGGATCCCGTTTGGCGAAGATGCCCTCGCCAAACGCTCCCTTCCTACATTGGTTTTGTACGGCAGCCTTGACGATGCCCAGTCGCACCATGCGCCAATCCTGCAGGATCTGATCGATGCTGGCACGCTCACATCTGTTGAGGTCCGCATACTTCCCGGCATCGGTCACCAATTAGGGCCAGAGCAGGACAACCGACTCGGGCCGGTAAGCAACAAGGCCATCGAGCCGATCACTGCATTCCTCCAACGGCATCGACATCCGGTTCAATAACAGACCCGAGTAATACCATTCCGATTCGCTTACTCCACTCGATCCGTTGAGCGGGCCAATGCTCAGAAAACAAATAGTGGCTCTTTACGTGCCTCTTTGATGACGCGGATAGAACACCAGCATCAGGGCAAGACACGCCAAGGCCGCATACATCGGCACAGAGAAGAGTTGCGACCAGTCCTTGGCCATGACGGGATTGCCGTCCCCGCCGATGACGGGCGAGCCGCCCTCCATGACCGCATGCGTGGCCCACTCGCCGATATATCCGGCAACCAGACTGCCCGCCACGATGCCGATTCCGACGATGACGAGGTTGAACAGGTTCTGCGCGGTCGCTTTGACATCCTTCGTCGTTTCCTCATCGACCACCATGAACGCCACGAAGATGAAGCACCCGAAACATAGGCCGTGCAGACTCACCCCTGCAATGAGCGTCGCCAGCTCTGGAATTCCGAGGTCGACGTGTAGCCATTGCACCTGCGAAAACAGGAACATTCGCAACGCGTAGGCGCACAGGCCGATCAACAGCAGCGTCTTTCGCGACCACTTCGCGGCCACAAGCGGAATCATCGCCAGCACCAGAATTTCGGTCATCTGACCAATCGTCATCAGGCCGCCGCCGCCGACGCCGAGCACTTTGTTGATTGCCTCAGCAGTTGCCCCGGCTTCATTCTGATACGCGCCGAGGAACTGCGATGTGTACACAAAGTAGAACTGATGAATCATGCTCACTGGAACCGCGATCAGGAATAGCATGAGCAGTGGGTTACGGCGCACTTCCTTGAGCGTTTCAGCGACAGCGAATTTCTGTTCACCGCGCTGCGGTGGCGTTCGCGGCAGAAAGAAGCAATACACACCCATGAGCACACCGAGCACGGCGCTCAAGCGGAAGGCGTCATGCATGCCGATCGCCTGCTCGGCTGTCTTCTGCGCCGCGTCAGCACCCTCTGGCGTGTACTGATAGAGCAGCCACTGGCCGATGCCGATGCCCACCACCACCCAGCCGATCGTGCCCCACACACGCACCTTGCCGAAGTCGCGATCGCGATCGGGCATGTGATGAAATGCGAGCGAATTGGTCAGGGCCAGCGTGGGCGTGTAGATCATCGAGTACACCACGGCAATGCTAAGGAAGCCCCAGAAACTTGAGATGTCAGCCATGAACCACACCAGCACCGCGCCGACGATATGACTGAGCCCGAGATACTTCTCGGTGTTGAACCACCGGTCCGCCACCTGGCCGGCAATGAACGGCCCGAAGATCGCCCCAACGCCGCCGGCCATGAACATCCAGCCAATATCCCCGTCAGAGAACTTCCGGTAGTTCCGCAGAAACGGGTACAGCAGCGGCAGCCACGCGCCCCAGATCGCGTATTGCAGAAACATCATGAAGGACAGGCGGCTTCCGAGTCCAAAGCCCATACGCGGCGTCGTAATTGCATTCATGGTGCAAAGGTATACCAGAATCGATACCCGCAGTGGCTTACCATGCCGCCATGCCCACCATGATTGATCTGAGAAGCGACACCGTCACCCAGCCCACCGATGCCATGAAGGCGGCCATGTTCGCGGCGCCACTTGGCGACGACGTACTTGGAGACGACCCGACAGTGCAGTTACTCCAAGAACGCTGCGCATCGCTCTTTGGCAAGGAGGCGGCATGCTTCGTGCCATCCGGGTCAATGGCCAACCAACTCGCCATTCGGGCGCACACATCACCCGGCGATGAAATGATGTGCCATCGTGATAGCCATGTCTATTGCTATGAGGCCGGCGCTTGGGCTGCCATCTCGGGATGCTCGATTGCCTTGCTTGATGGTCCACGGGGGCAATTCACTTCCGCCGAGGTCGAAAACTCTATCCGGATGGACGACCATCACTTCGCTACATCACGGCTGCTAGTGCTTGAAAACACCCAGAATCGTGGCGGCGGCGCCATTTGGCCAATCAATGACATCGAGTCCGTAACGAGCAC
>JABJQE010000180.1 GCA_018663565.1 Phycisphaerae bacterium | reverse complement strand
TCGTACGAGCCATAGCGTCAACTGCTCGGGCTCATGTTCATGGGAAGTTTTCGTCAAGAATGGCCTGATCTGCTGGGAACTCCAGAAGGTTGACTGGCCCCAAATTCGAGACGACACGCCAAGCTATGAGCCTCGAGGATGCCAGCGTGGCATCTCTGCATCTTGGTATCCATATAGCCCAGTTCGTCCGAAGTACCCCTATATCCGTGGCGTCTTGCTTGAGTATTACGAGCAAGAGCGAGCATCCGGCAAGGACCCCGTTGAAGCGTGGGGAAGCATTGTCGAGGATGCCGAGCGAAAGGCGACGTATCGCAACGCTCGTGGTAAGGCTGGATGGAGACGCAGCAGTTGGGATCTCGCAACCGAGATCTGGGCCGCGGCCATCATTTACACCACGAAGAAGTATGGCCCAGACCATCTCGCTTCGTTCTCGCCAATTCCGGCGATGAGCATGGTGAGTTTCCTCGGCGGGCACCGCCTGTGCAACTTGCTCGGCGGAACGATGCTGAGTTTCTACGAGTGGTATCACGATCTTCCGCACATCATGCCCGCAATCTGGGGCGACCAGACTGACGTAGCGGAGGCAGCAGACTGGTATCAGAGCACCTACTGGATCGTCATGGGCTCCAACATGCCCATGACGCGTACTCCCGATGCCCACTTTGCCTCGGAGCATAAGTACAACGGCGGCAAGATCGTAAACCTCGCTCCCGACTACTCAGACATGACAAAGTTCGCTGACCTCTGGGTGCCCGTGCAGCCTGGTACGGATGCAGCATTCATCATGTCTTGCATACATGTCATCCTGCAAGAGTTCCACATCGATCGTCGCGCGTCCTACTTCTACGACTACATCAAGCAATACACCAACCTTCCGTTTGTGGTGCAGCTTGAGAAGCAAGAAGACGGTTCGTATCTCTCTGGCCGCTTCATGCGAGGCAGCGACTTCACTGAATACGCAGGCGAAGAGAATGCGGAATGGAAGATTGTCCAACTTGAACAGGGGACCGATACAGTCAAACTGCCGGTCGGCACGCTTGGGTATCGTTGGGAGGAGCAGAACACAGGACGGTGGAATCTGCAGCAGCAAGACTTCACTGGATCTGAGTTTGATCCCATGCTTTCATGCATGGCCGATGACGGCGGTTTCGAGGAAGTGCAGGTGCAATTCGCCGACTTCACAGACACATTTGACCTCGAACTTGGCACGACGCCTGACAAAGGTCGCAATGCTGTTACGCATCAACGTGGCGTTCCGATCAAGCGTATCCGTAACAAGGATGGCGAAGAAGTTATCGTCACGACCGCTTACGATTTGCTGCTCGCCCAAACGGGTGTCCGCCGCGGATTGTCAGGCGCGTATCCGACCGACTATGACGATGCGTCCCAGACCTTTACGCCCGCTTGGCAGGAACAGGAGACCGGCTGCAGCCGTGATCTCGTACTGCGTGTGGCTCGCGAATGGGCCGACAATGCCGAGAAGACCAAGGGCAAGAGCATGTTCATCACTGGGTCCGGTGTCTTGCACTGGTACCACGGTGGACCGTTGATCCATCGTTCCATGGCCGTCATGGGCATTTTGACCGGTTGCATGGGCCGCAATGGTGGTGGTTTCCATTCCTACGTGGGCACAGAAAAGATCCGTCCATATGCGGCGATCGGCACACTTGGGGGAGCAAGCGACTGGACCCATACGCCCCGACACGCCAACAGCACGTCTTACTTCTACTTCCACACCGATCAATATCGATATGACGGAATGGTTCTTGATCCGATTTGGGCGCCATGGGCCAAACGCTTCCCTGAGAAGGCCGGCAATCATGTGGCTGATGTGGATCTGTTTGCAGTACGGAACGGTTGGCTTCCTTTCTATCCACAGATCGACAAGAAGAATCCGATCGAACTACTCAAGGAGGCTAGGACGGCAGGCGCTGATACGGACGAGAAGGTGGGCACATTTGTTGCTGAGAAGTTCGTGCGGGGTGAGGAGCGATTCGCGCTCGAAGATGTTGACGCCGACGAGAACCATCCAAAGGTTCTGTGGGTCTGGCGTGGCAATCTCATTGGCACGAGTATGCGTGGTCATGAGTATGGACTCAAGCATCTCATGGGAACGCACAACAATGTGCTTGGTGAAGATCGTTCGAAGGGTCTGATCAAGGGCATTGATTGGCACGAAGAAGCGCCAACCGGCAAGCTCGACTTGATGGTGAGCGTCAATCTCCGTATGGATTCAACGGCGAACTATGCCGACATCGTCCTGCCAACCGCCCACTGGTACGAGAAGTACGATTTGACCTGCAGCGATTTGCATTCCTTCTTCCATCCCTTCACACCTGCCCATGATCCCCCATGGGAGGCCAAGGATGACTGGGACACCTTCAAGGTGTGCGCGGCCAAGATCAGTGAACTTGCAGCCAAGCATCTGCCTGGTGAGTTCGAGGACATGGTCATGACACCCATGATCACCGACTCCAAGGACGAAATGGCGCAGCCAATGGGCGAGATCAACGATTGGCATGCGGGCGATGTCGAGGCCATTCCAGGCAAGACGTTCCCGAAGGTCAAGACCGTTGTTCGTGACTACACCAAACTGCACGAGAAGTACACCACGTTCGGGCCACGCGTATGCGAACCTGAGGGGTATGGCTGCAAGGGCATCAATGGTGATTTGAGCGAAGTGTATGAAGGGCTCAAGTCGAGTTATCTCGTCGGCGAGAAGGACGGTCGCCCGTCGCTAGAAAAGGCGCAGCAGGTCGCTGAAGTCATTCTTCGGATCTCGCCTGAGAGTGATGGCGAAGTGTCGCACATGATCTTCAAGAACCTTGAGAAGCGTGTCGGCCTGCCGCTCGCCAAGCTTGTCGAGCATGAGACTGAAGTGGCTCACCACTATCCCGATCTGCAGTCGCAGCCTCGTCGCAGTATGACCTCGCCGCACTGGTCGGCAATTGAGGGTCCGGGCCGAACCTACTCGCCGTGGACCATGAACGTCGAAATGCTCAAGCCGTGGCACACGCTGACTGGTCGCCAAGAGATTTACTACGACCACCACGCGTATCGCGATCTTGGCGAAGCGTTGCCGACGTACAAACCACCGGTTGACATGGTCAAGATTGGCGACTGCCAGCCTGATAAGGCAGCGGCTGGCAAGTCGAAGGTGTTCAGATACCTCACGCCGCACGGCAAGTGGTCAATTCACAGCATGTTCTGGGATACATGGCAGATGCTTAACTTGTTCCGCGGTGGCCAGGTCATTTGGATGAATGACGAAGACGCCAAGGAAATTGATGTCAAGGACAACGATTGGGTTGAGGTCTACAACGAGAATGGCATTTGCAATGTTCGCGCCGTCCTTAGTGGAATGATTCCAAGATCAAGCGTGATCTTCTATCACTCTTCTGAGCGGCACGTAAATGTTCCATTCTCGCCGCTCGCACGTGAGCGAGGCATGTCCGACTTGCGTGGCGGTAACAACAACGCCCCGACGCGGGTGATGATGAATCCGTCCACCATGATTGGCGGCTATGCCAACTGGACGTATTTCCTGAATTATCAAGGCCCGAGTCCGTCGGAGCGAGATTGTGCGGTCTTGATCCGCAAGATGCCGCTCGCATCAGGCAAGCAAAAGGTCATCTACGAAGAAAAGGACATCGCCAAGCTTCCGTGATGGTCACGCTTTCGATGAGATACAATTGGAGATCCTGCTAATGCAGATCAAACAACAGATGGGCATGGTGTTCAACCTCGACAAGTGCTTGGGATGCAACACCTGTACCGTGGCCTGCAAGAATGTGTGGACGAACCGCGAAGGTGCGGAGTACATGTTCTGGAACAACGTGGAAACCAAACCTGTCGTCGGCTATCCGCGGCGATGGGAGGACCAGGAACGCTATCGTGGCGGCTGGAAGCAGTCCGGTGGTAGTGGTCCGAAACTGCGAATTGGTTCGCGGTTCTGGACCATGATGAACCTGTTCTACAACCCGGTCATGCCGCAGATGGAGGAGTACTACGGCAAGGGCCCGGTCACCTTCACCTACGAAGATCTTCACTCTGAGAAGTCGACCAAGTACTCTCAGCCAGTTGCTCGGCCCAAGTCGATGATCACAGGCGAAGAAAACGTAGAGATCACCTACGGCGTGAACTGGGAAGACAACGGAGCCGGCGCGACCTATGACGGCACCGGTGGCGAGGAGATTAACTTCGAGGGCATGAGTCAGGATGAGATCAAGGCTTTCTTGAGCTTCCGCGACTCGTTTATGATGTATCTGCCTCGCATTTGCAATCATTGCATGAATGCTGCCTGCGTCGGGGCGTGTCCGAGCGGTGCTGGGTACAAGCGTGAAGAAGACGGCGTCGTACTCATCGATCAAAACCGATGCCGCGCCTGGCGATACTGCGTGTCATCGTGCCCCTATAAAAAGCCATACTACAACTGGCGAACCGGCAAGATGGAGAAGTGCATCCTGTGCTATCCCCGTCTCGAGACTGGCCAGCCGCCGGCGTGCTTTCACTCGTGCCCAGGCCGCATTCGGTACATGGGACCACTGCTGTATGACATGGACCGTGTGGCTGAAGTCGCCAACGCAGACGAAAAGGACCTGATCCAGGCGCAGCGTGACATGATCCTCGATCCGAACGATCCTGAAGTCATCGCTGAGGCTCGCAAGGCTGGGATTAGTGAAACGTGGCTTGAGGCATGTCAACGATCGCCTGTCTACCGGATGGTCAAGGATTGGAATATTGCCTTGCCGCTGCATCCAGAGTTCAGGACGTTGCCAAGTCTGTTCTATATTCCGCCGGAGAGTCCGGTCAAGACGACATCTGACGGTGCAGAGGCCATCAATATGGTCAATGGCAAGGTCGTGCTTCCGAAGATGGAAGACTTCCGTATTCCTGTCAAATTCCTTGCCAACCTGTTCTCCGCTGGCGAAGACGAACCCATTGAAATCGCTCTGTTGCGGCAGCTTGCCGTTCGTGGGTATCGCCGCTCAATTCGAGTGGAGGGCGAAGCGGATGTTGATGTGCTGGCCGAAGTCGGATTGACCGAGCAGGATGCCAAGGACATGCATCGCTTGCTTGCATTGGCTCACTATCACGAGCGATTTGTCGTTCCGACAACGAAGCGTGAGCGAACTGACAACGCGCCATTCATTGAGCGTGGATACCAAGGATTCTCCGAGATGACGCCTGGCAAACGACCAGTTCGCCGTGACTCGTTTCATGGATCGAGAGAGGAAGTAGGGAGCTGATCGAATGAAAAACAAAGATCTCATTTCAGTATGGAGATTACTCAGCGAACTCTTCGTGAGCCCGGCTGAACGCGATCCCGATCGCATAAAGGCCTACCGCGAAGAACTCGATGATGAGTATGCAGGCATCGCGTATGGAATTGACTTGTTCATGGGTGATCCGGATTGCCAAAACGAGTCTGAGTATCTGCAGACGCTTGAACTGAATCCGCCAGTTCCGTTGTATCTCGGCTCGCACTTGTTCGATGACCCCACTACCTGCAATGGTATTGGCAGTGGTGCGCGTAATCCGTACATGCTCGAACTTACAGGCATCTACGAGCATTTTGGTCTCGATCTCGGTGGCTGCGAAATGCCGGACTTCCTTCCCATCATGCTTGAGTTCCTTGCCATTAGTCTTGAGCAAAGTGAACGCGACACGATCGGACTACGCCGACGGTTCATTGAGCGTTGCTTCCTGCCTGGTATTGAAGGCATGGAGAAGGCGATGGCTAAGTTTGAGAGTCCATACCTCGTCTTGCTTCCATCCATTCAGGCGATGGCCGTTGAAGATCTTCGTCGGATGGGCGATACGCCAGCCTGGCAGCCAGAATCTGAACAGGAATCAACTGTTCGATTGCCGATCATTGATGGGGTTTCGGCATGAAGACGACGGCCGTCGACACGTGGGGCTTCATTGGAGCGTTGCTG
>JABJQE010000179.1 GCA_018663565.1 Phycisphaerae bacterium | reverse complement strand
CTTGCCTGTTCCGTTGATGCCCTTGAATGGCTTCTCGTGAATCAAACACCGCAATCCGTGCAGCCTGGCGACCTTCTGAAGCACGCTCATCGTCAACATCTGGTGATCGCTCGCCAAATTCGAACGTTCAAAGAGCGGGGCTAGTTCGAACTGCCTTGGAGCCACCTCGTTGTGCCGAGTCTTGGCCGGAATGCCGAGTTCAAAAAGCCGCGACTCAACGTCGGCCATATAGGCCTGGACGTCGCGAGGAATCGAACCAAAATAATGGTCGTCAAGCTGATGGCCCTTTGGAGAATCAGCACCCATGATGGTGCGTCCGCACAAGATGATGTCTGCTCGCATTGACGCAAGATCATCGTCGATCAGAAAGTACTCTTGCTCAATTCCAAGCGTCGTCGTGACGTGGTGAACACCATCGGCGGTACCGAAGAGGCGCAGCACTCGCATGGCTTGTTTACTGATTGCTTCATCACTTCGAAGCAGTGGCGTCTTCTGGTCAAGCGACTCTCCGGTCCATGACACGAAGCAGGTTGGAATACACAGCGTCCGTTCACCACCATTACGAACAATGAACGCGGGACTTGTGGGATCCCAGGCGGTGTACCCACGCGCCTCCCATGTATCGCGAATACCGCCACTTGGGAATGAACTTGCATCCGGCTCGGCTTGAATTAGTTGATTGCCTGAGAACTCAGTGATGGGCTGCCCATTGCTGTCGATACTCAAGAACGAGTCGTGCTTCTCAGCCGTCGAACCAGTCAGTGGTTGAAACCAGTGACAGTAGTGCGTGCACCCATTCTCGATTGCCCAGTCCTTCATGGCATTAGCGATCTCGTCGGCAATGCGCGAATCGAGAGGTTCTCGACGTGACATCGTTCGCTCAAGACGCTCAAGTGCCGAGGGTGACAATCGTCGGCGAACATTTTCGCCAGCAAAGGTCAAGATGCCGTAACGGTCGCCAAATTGTGCGGCGGCATCACGAGTCCACGTGTCCGCGGTGATATCAGGCATGCTCGTTAGCTCCATGCGTTGTGAACGGGTTTCGATGAACGACGAGGGATGGTTGGCAAGTCTGCTCATGGTTCGCAGGATACCAATCTTGATGCCGCTGTTATGGTCAAACTGGCATCGCTTTTTGCAGTAGTGGACAACTGGATGCTCATCCCCCATACTGTCCAATTGCACTATTTTCAGTATCGTTTTGGAGACTCGCACATGCTGCGACGCATCATTTCCGTCCTTGCCATCATTGCTGTGGCCGAACTGTCCTATGGCCAGGGTACGGGACGAGGCTTTGCCGACCCAATGAGCTGGCAAACACTGCGGGACCGACTGGTCTTGATTGCGCCATCGGCGTCCCAACTCGAACACATGGCCATCGTGCATGACCAGTATCTGGCCTCCATGGAAGATCTCCGAACAAGTACGTTGGGGTCCTATCTAGACGAGACCAAGGGCATGGGGCCGTTTGGAGTGTCTGATCCAGACAAGGCAAGTCGGATCGAGTCCATGGCCAAGCAGATTCGGCGGGAAATCGCGACGTATGACGATGCCTTATTCACAAGCCTCTCCGCCATCGTCGGAGACGCCCAGCAACATGGTCTTGACCGCGCACGCCAACGCCGTACGAGAGATCGTCTTCGACGTGGAACATCTGGACTCATGATCTTTGGCGGTGACTCCGCCGCGACGCTCGTCATTGAGCCACGCGACATCATCGATTGGGCAACGCTTGATGATGACATCGCCTCCGTTCTTGATGCTGATCTGACCGCCTGGGAAGACCACTACACCGCCCTACTCACCCAACACGACGTCGCAGCCCACAAGGGCCTCGCGAGCATGACCAAGGCACTCTCCACGATCCGGTCCATTGAGTCGAATATGTCGGGTACTCAGCAGCCGAGCCCTGAGGACATTCAGTCCATCATGGGTGTCTATCAAGACGCCCAACAGCAAGCAGCTGAGTTCACGCAGCCTGTCGTAGCAAGGCTCAAGAACCATGGACTCAACGGACTCAGTGGATTCGCGAGCACATTGGACTCGGCTGATGGCCTTGCACTGGTCAAGGCTGCATTGGCTGGACAACGTATGCGCGACCGCGTGGCCAGCGTCTCACGAAGACTACGAGCAGCCGACCTCACCTCCGAACAACAAGTGGTACTGCGCGACATTCTGGAAAGCTGGAACAGAGATGCCGCGGAACTCATTCTCGAGCACCAGCGAGCCGAGTGGCTCGACGCTGAAGAAAACTCCATGCAGTTTGTTGAGGCCGCTGGAGATGGTATGCAGTTCCAAATGCCACAGTCTGAGCATGCTTCCGCCGTCCGCAAGGCCTGGAATACTCGACATGACCACACTATTGACGCGCTCAACTCGATCGCGCCTGACGCAATATCAGTTGACGCAGAGCGTGACTACGCATCAAGCGGGAATCGAACCGCTCGCACCGCGAGCTCATCCAGCGTAATGATCATCGGGTCTTCAAGTTCAGCCGACAGCGATGATGGACATCAAGGCAGTATCGTTGTGTCATCTTCGGTTTCGGCCGGCGATGGATTCCCCGCCGGAATGCTTGGAAGCGGACAAACACTTCCTGCAATTACACAGAAGACGGCGGAAGCACTCTCGAACGATCTCTCGCTCGACACTGAGACCCACGAGCGCCTCGTGCAGCTTCAAATCACCCATGACACGGCCCGGAGCGAACTTGAATCGGCCGAGCTTTCTAAGCGGAAAGCGATCAAGAATGAAGCAAAGACCAAAATGGACTCTGGTGAGCCGATCGATCAGATGCAGCTTGCGATGATTTTTATGGAGCCGATCTCAAGCGATGGACTCGATGAACTTGATGCCGCTTTCTTTGACGGTGCCGAACAACTCACACAACAACCCGAACGGGTTAGTCCATGGCGACAAGCCCGGCAGCGACAGCGGCTCCTTGGTGGAGGCGGCATGCTCTCGATGTCCATGAGCATTATGGACGTTCCCGATGACCGCTGGAAGGTTGACCTCCTTGGCCTCGTGGAATCATCTGACCTCTCAGTCGATGACCACATCGCGGCCCGCACCGTTCTCGGCCCGTGGCACGCTGACGCAACTGCACTTGTGGAAGAGTACGCAGCGTTGCAAGCCCAAGTTGATGAGGCCATGCACAAGATGATGACATCAAATACAGCGAACTCAGGCGGCGCTATCAATATTGACATGACGGCCGCCATGGATGTGGAAGCGAGCCGCGGGAAAATGATGGCTCGCCGCGAGGCAATCGCAGAGCTGAACCAAGACACCATCGATGCAATTCTCGAAGCAACTGAAGGATCCGAGGCCATTCGCCGCGGCTGGCTTGTAGCCGCCTTCCCCAATGTCGCCGAGGACGATGCCTTTATTTCGATCTATTCCCAGGCGCTCAGCCTTGATGATTTGACCGACGAGCAACGTTCAACAATTGGCGTCTCGCAACTTGAGCACGAGGCTGAGTGGTGGCAAGCGGCTGAAGCGATGGTCACGGCCATTACCACCGCCGCCAAGTCGACCGAATCGGACTCCGAACAGGCTTTCTATGCGGCGCAGCGAATCCGCCAGGAACTCGACCGCATGACCTTCTCCCGCAGAGAAACCGCGCTCAAGCGTCTGCAATCTCTCAGAAGTGTCCTCACCGAAGCCCAGCTTGCCAGGGCGAAGGGCTTGCTCGACCCCATGCAGCCTCAGCAGCTCGCACTACCGTTTTGACCCAACGGGTCGATTATCTCGTTGTCCGACAATATGTTATCAATTGGTCGGCTCCCTAACCCCCTGAGGCATAAAGAGATAAATCACCCGGCGGGTCGAGTATACTTCCGCGATGGGCGACAACACTTCAAAGCCAATT
>JABJQE010000003.1 GCA_018663565.1 Phycisphaerae bacterium | reverse complement strand
GGATCAATGCGATCGAACCACAGTTTGTCCAGTCTGCATAGGACTGTTGTGAGCAGCGGAAGATCGTGGGATCGGAAGAAATCGACATAGAAGCAGCGGTTGATTTGTAGTTCTACTTCGTCACTCTGTTCAAGCGTCTCCCGTGACGCCGGCGGCGGAGGAGAAGCCTGCGCCAAGCCCGTGGGCTGGTTCGATTTCTCTTGCGGCAACGGCCAGCGACAACAGCAGGAGTTCGTATGACATACGTCTTGGCGCCTCACTTAAGCGCAAGCGTGAATTGGATCAATTTGACTTGACGGCAACGTGGTATTGGAGTCAGCAGGACAACATCACCACGGACAATGACTTTTTGATGCGGGCTTCCCAAGAGTGGTACATTGAGAAGTCGCGGTGGTTGTACTTTGCGCAGGGCACCTGGCAATACGATCAGTTTGAAAGTTGGGCTCATCGCGTGAGTCCCTACGCCGGCGTGGGCTACAAACTCTTCGACCAGGATGATCTGACATTGACGATCAAGGGCGGTGGTGGCGCGACGTGGAACTATCACAACAACGAAGTTGATCCACAATTGCTTTTTGAGATGAACACCGAGTGGAAGATCAACGATCGGCAATCACTTACTGGATTCATGTCGATTGCGCCAGACCCTGTGAATTGGGGCAACTACCTTGCAACCATCAAAGCCGATTGGAAACTCAAACTCGGCAGTGATACCCCATGGGCGATGACGCTTGGTATTCGGGATATCTACGACTCACGACCAGGCCGCGGCAGCAACGCCAATGATCTGAAGGCATATGCCGGGTTGACCATGGATTTTTAGGACGGCGATGTCGTCGCCATTGAGTAGGCGGCCTTCGCAAGCGGAGGCGTGTGGAGCGTCATCGTTGACTCTTCGCCGCGTGGAAGGTGGAACGTTTGCCGTCGGGGTGGGCGCCTTTGGGGACGGGGCGGAGGCCCTCTTCTTGGAAGGCGACCCGGAATGACTCGAGGGTTGTTTCGTGCAGAAGTTGGTCCATGGCATCCTGCACGCTGACGAGTTTGTCATGCAGGGGGCACGGATTTTCAACGCCGCAGGCACCGCCGCCGAAGGGACACAGGTCGGTATCGTCCTCCCGTTCGAACAGGCTGTAGATGTCAATCAGCCGGATCTTTTTCGGAGGTTTGGCGAGCGTGTAGCCGCCGCCGGGGCCGGGTAAGCCGCTGACGAGCCCGGCTTGCGAGAGCATGGTGAGGATTTTCGCGACGAAGGGCCGCTGGAGTCCGCGTGAGTCGGCAATGGCCGTTGCGGAGGGTTTTGTCACACCGCCGTCGTAGACCTCTGCCAATCGAGACGCAGAGGCGATTGCTGTTTCGGTTTGCTTGCTGTACATGGGAGGGGAGTGCTCTGGAGCGGTGTATTAGTCGGCGGTAGTGCTTGGCATCTGTGGTGGCGGAGCAAGGTGCACCGTGCGTCGGTAGCGGTGACCGGCGCGTGGAATGTGGACGTCAATCCTGGTGGGGATGATTTTGATGACGGCGGTGTTGTCGGTGGGAGCACCGTCGGTTGCGGCGGGGGCGTTCATGGTGGCGTGCTCCGTTCCGGTGTCGATCGCGTGGGGCCAAAACCTTGCCGGACGGTGCTACGGGGTGAGGCTGCCAATGACTACCGATATCCAGATGCAAAGGTAGATATTTCAAGGATGCGAATGTTTTTTGTCTGCAATTAGTTCTGGAAGCAGTGGTTACGCCGTTTCGCGAGTAGTGCCCTTGAGCCGCGGAGACTCTTCTATCTGTGGATTATGTTTGTTGGAGGAGTGTCCAGTGGCCGGAATTCGGAGCGGTATCGGAAGCGGCTGAATCAAGACAAGCAGATCCACATTGCAGTACGTTGTAGCGCAGTCGCTCGTGGTGAGCGGCTATCAGGAGGTGTGACTGTGGATGTATCAAGGATGATCGGGTTGGCACTTGTGGGCGTGTTGAGCGCAAGTGCGTTGGCAAGTGATAGCGACGCCCTTCGGGCGAAGATCGCCGAATTGGAGGCCGGTCAGCAGCAGACCAATCTATTGCTCGACTCGCTACAAAGTGACTTGGACCGTGTGCGGGCCGAGTCATCTGACGATTGGCTCAGCCACGAGCGAGCCGAGAAGATCAAGGGATTGGTACAGGACGTTCTTGCTGATGCCGACACGCGCGCTTCGCTGCAGGGGAGCGGCGCGACCAGTGGCTACGACAAGGGCTTCTTTATCGCTTCGCAGGATGGCAACTTCAAGTTGACCATGAATATGAACATGCAGTTCCGGTTCCTGTGGGATCATCGGGACAATCCCCCTGCCGCATCCCCTTCTAATCCAGGGATGCCCGCCTCCAACCCGACGGCAACCGATGTTTTTGGATTCACAAATCAACGGACGGCCTTGATCTTCAAGGGGCACGTATTTGATCCATCGCTGACTTACTTTGCTCAGTTCATGTGGGGAGCGAACTACGCCAGTACGCTCCTCGATGCTTGGATTGGAAAGACGTTGGACGGTGGCTGGTCTGTGAAGGCAGGTAAGTTCCGCATGCCGTTTTCCCGCGATATGCTGGTGGGCTACACCCATCAACTCGCCGTTGATCGTCCGCTCATGGGGTATTACTTCTGCATTGGCCGTTCGCAGGGACTACAAGCGAAGTATCAGGGCGATAATTGCCGTTTTACGGCGGCCACTTTTGAGGCCTTTGAGCCAATCGGGGGGCTCCCCGCCTTGGGCCAATGGAACAGCACCTACGACAGCATCGCGTTTGCAGCGAGGTGCGACTGGCTGGTATCAGGCAGTTGGAGTGATGTGCAGAGTTACACGGCCTTCTCTCCAAGTGAAACCGCAGTGCTTCTTGGCGGTGCCGTTGCCTATGCAACGGCGAATCAGTCTTTGTATGGCGCTCCAGGGCCCCAGCAGCATGACTTCCGCTCCACAGCAGACGCAACGATCAACTTCGATGGCGGATCGCTGGCGGCGTCGGTTGTGATGGCACACTTGAGCGAGAATCCTCGAAATCGTCCGCGTGAGCGTGATACGGTCTGGGGGCTGAACGTGCAGGGGGCCATCTTCCTGTCCGATGATGTTCAGGCTTATTCTCGCTACCAGTGGGCGGATTCGCAATTTTCAGGCGATGACGATCTGAGTCTCGTGCAACTCGGTATCAATTACTACATCCACGGACAGAATGTAAAGTGGACGACCGACGTCGGATACTCGTTCAATCAGATTTCAGCCACCTACTTCACCATGGCGCAGGCCCCGGTAAACCCTGCACTCCTTCCTGGTAACACCGCAGGCATCAACAATGGTGGCTCGAATTTCACCGGTTGGACCGAGGATGGTGGTGATGGGCAATGGCTCATTCGCTCTCAGTTGCAGTTGTCGTTCTGATTCCTGTGTAACCAACTGTTCCTTTGATATGGCTGGTGACTCCTGTATGTCGGATCGTCCTCTTGATCGCGTTGTTGGATGGGGCATCCCCCTGGTGCTACTGGCACTGGCGGGGGTGTTCTTGTTCAGCCCGTTTCAATTGGATGACCCGATACCTGAAACCGGTACAGGTAGATCGAGCGAGCCTCGGGGCGAGCCCGATTCGCGTTGCCATGCATGATCATGCAACCATCAAAGTTGCGACTTTTGATATGAAGTGCATGGAGTGTCACGCCCTCTTTGAGAATACGAAGATGGTCCCCCGAAATATTACCCGGCATCGGAACATCGTGTTGGACCACGGTGTGAACAACAAACAACAACTGTTTCAATTGCCATGATGCCGAGCGTCGTGATCGGCTCGCCATGGGAGGTGGGCAGACGGTCGGCTATGACGAGGTCTCACAGCTCTGTGGAAAATGCATGGGCCTGCAGATGGACTATGAGTTAGACAGTGTCATGGTCAGCTTTAGTGAGTCGCTGGAGAAGGACGTGTCGCCGCTCCCAAAGGCAGGAATACGGAGACATATCATTGTTACTTCGATGCTTCAACAGTCACTCGAACAATTGGAAACACGCACCGTTCCGCGCCGCGTGACATC
>JABJQE010000178.1 GCA_018663565.1 Phycisphaerae bacterium | reverse complement strand
CCGGTATAGCAACTGGTGTGATCTACCCAGTGCGAAGGTTGGCACGAGAACGACCTGCTCGGCGATTCTCGCTTCGGTCAGAACGGAACAAAGTTGTTCCTCGGGGGGCGATGGGATGTCGTCGTCAGTATCGCCGCGTGTGCACTCCATGACGACAAGGTCGGCTGCAGGCGGTGGTGGTGGTGGGGGCATCGGCTCGCCGAGCGTGTTGCCCACATCTCCTGAAATCAAGACGCGGCGTGGGCGCGGTCCAGTGGTGTCGCTCAGCAGCACGCACGCAGCGCCGAGAATGTGGCCTATCGGATGCAGCGTGAGAGTGAGCCCGGTCGCCACCTCATATGGCTCGTGATAGTCAAGTGGCACCAGCATGTCGCAGAGCCGATCGACTTCGCGTTGGTCGAAGAGAACGGGTCGAGCCTGCCCGCCGAACGCCTTTGCTTCGCTTGCGAGTCGCTTCTGGAGCCGAGCAGCTCCTCCAAGAATCAGAGGCAGCAGCTCGGCCGACGCATGGGTGCAGAGCACAGGGCCTGAAAAACCATGCCGAGGCAACATGGGTAGCCGGCCGCAGTGATCGGCGTGCACATGAGTCAGGGCGAGCGCGTCGAGCCAGTCCGGGCGATCAATCTGCATGTCGATATTGGTCGCTTCGCGTTCAGGCTTGCCTTGAATGAGGCCAAAATCGATGGCAACTCGCCGTGAACCGGCTTCGACAAGTGTGCAGGAGCCGGTCACTTCGCCGGCGGCTCCAGCGAGTCTGATGTGAATGGGCGGTGTCATAGGTGCGTGCAAGGTCCCGAAACAGAGTCTAAATTGGCACTTTGGAGACCATTCTTGCGAATCAAGTGCTTGGATTCGTTGAGTGAGAGGGTACAGTGAAGCGGTGCAAGGGGAAACGGTCTATGGAATGATCCGTGGCCGAAGAGGAGTGATTCAGAATGCGAGTTATGACTGGATGCGTTGTGGCGTTGATCTGTGGTGGTACAAGCGTCGTTGCCGGCGAACTTGACGCCAACCTCGAAACGATCATCGGCCAATCTGGCCCGAAGGAACGAGTCTCTGCTCTTGTCTATACGGCCATACAGGCCGAGGTCGACATGCTCGAGGACCAACTACTTGCTGATCGAGCCCTCCGGCGAGATCGACATGCCGTCATCGTGACAGCACTTCAGGATGCCAGTAACTTTGCCCAGGCTCCCATTCTGCAATGGCTTGACGCTCGTCCAAATGGCGAGGTGGCCAATGTGCAGGCTTTCTGGATCACCAGCGTGATCGCCCTTGATGCAACTCCCGCGACGCTTCGAGCACTCGCTGCTCGCAATGACATTGCTCTTGTTGCACCCGACTACGAAATTGAATTGATCACCCCAACCTCCATGGAAGATGACACAACTGGCTCAACCCGGGGTGGTATCGAGCAGGGCGTCATTGCGGTTGGCGCACCGGACGTTTGGGCCATGGGCTATGACGGCACGGGTGTCATTGTGTCCAACATCGATACGGGTGTTGACGGGTCCCATCCGGCGCTTGCGAATCGCTGGCGTGGATTGAATCCCCTGTATTCCGGGCATCCTGAGTGGGCCTTCTACGATCCATATCTTGGCAATCACGACTTCCCCTATGACGGCGGCTCGCACGGCACGCACACCATGGGGTCTATCACCGGCGGACTTCCAGGCGACCAAATTGGCGTCGCCCCTGGCGCCGAGTGGGTCGCGTGTGCCCCAATTGACCGCAGCGGCATTGCACAAACTGTGGCCGATGCGATCTTGTCATTCCAGTGGATCGCTGATCCTGATGGCAATCCACTCACGTCATTTGATGTTCCGCATACATGTTCAAACTCATGGGGTCTCGTGACAGCTCACGGCTATCCCGAATGCGATCAGACCTTCTGGGCATTCATTGACAATGCCGAAGCCGCTGGCGTGATTGTGTTGTTCTCGGCTGGCAACGAAGGTTCCTCTGGCCTTCGTCGCCCAGGCGACCGAGCCTATGACGACTATCGATCCATGGCAGTGGCCGCGGTCGATCCATACAACGGCAACAGCATTGCAAGTTTCTCGTCGCGTGGCCCAACAAATTGCACCATGAGTGGCGGCTCGGCCATCAAGCCAGAAATTGCAGCTCCTGGCGTGTCGACACGTTCTAGCGTGCCCGGTGGCGGCTACTCCGTCTATGACGGCACTTCGATGGCATCGCCTCATGTCAACGGTGTCTTGGCGCTGATGATGCAGGCCAATCCCGACTTGACTGGGCAACAAGCAAAGCAAATTATCTATGACACGGCAATCGATGAGGGGAGCCCGGGCAAAGACAATGACTATGGCTACGGCATGATCGATGCCGTCGCGGCTGTTGAGTCGGCGCTCGAAACCGTCAGTTTGACGATCTCGTATCCGATCGGCTTGCCTGACATGATTGATCCCAATGGTGGGACCGAAGTCATTGTGACATTCGGTGGCAACGTTGCCCCTGAGCCAGGCACTGCGTTGTTGAACTGGTCCGTCGGTCCATTCAATGGCGCTGAGCCAATTGTCTCAATCGTGGGCAACTGGCATAGCGGAGTATTCCCCGCGTTTGAGTGTGGGGACCAGGTGTCATACTGGATTTCAGTTAACAGTGAAGAGGGTGATTTTATCACGAGCCCCTACAACGCGCCAAGTGACAGCTGGCATGCTGAAGCCTGGACCGGTCTAGAAGTTAGCTTCGATGATGACTTCAATTCAGATCAAGGTTGGAGCGTAGTGGCCGGTGCTGGAACCGGTAATTGGGAACGCGTCACGCCAGTAGGCAGTGGCGGTACTCGGTGCGATAACGGTTCTGATGCAGATGGATCTGGCATGTGCTTCGTGTCCGGAAACGGCGTCGATGAGGACATCGATGACGGCACTACAATCTTGACGAGCCCAATGATGGACGCCTCTACGGGTGGCGAATTGCATTACTCCCGGTGGTACAGCAATGGTGCATCCTGTGGTGGCGGAAATCCGAACGCTGACATCTTTGTCGTTGAGATCAGCGATAACGATGGCGGCACATGGATGGAACTTGAAGTGGTCGGGCCTGGTGGCATCGAAGCCGACGGCGGCTGGTACGACAAGGCCTGGCAGCTTGAAGACATCGCTGGCATCGATCTTAACGCTGAGTTCCGTATACGGTTTACAGCATCAGATCTCGATGTTGGTTCAGTCGTCGAGGCAGCAGTGGATGCAGTCAGCATCTCTCGGCTGTACTGCGACGATACCACCATGCCTGGTGATGCTGATGGCGATGGTGATGTCGATACCGATGACCTTCTGCTGTTGATCAGTCAGTATGGCGCATGCCCAGCGGGCTGCAGTGCTGACTTTGATGGTGATGGTGATGTCGACACGGACGACGTTCTGACGTTGCTTTCGAACTACGGCGCCTGATTGCCGACGTACACTGCGTTGATGCACTCACGCATCGGCATATTGACCGTCTCTGATCGCGCTAGCCGCGGCGAGTACGAGGATCGTGGTGGTCCAGCCATTCGCGAATGGCTCGATCGCGTGCTCTGCTCGGAATGGACGGCGTGCGTCGAAATCGTGCCAGACGAAATGGATTGCATCCAGGAAGCAATCGTGCGTATGTGTGACGAGCAGCAATGCTGTCTCGTGCTTACCACAGGCGGCACTGGCCCGTCGGCCCGCGACGTGACGCCGGAAGCGACCGGGGCAGTCTGCGAGCGATTGATGCCAGGGTTTGGCGAACTCATGCGGACCGCGTCGCTCCGTGTCGTGCCAACGGCTATTTTGTCTCGGCAGATTGCCGGGATGCGGGG
>JABJQE010000177.1 GCA_018663565.1 Phycisphaerae bacterium | reverse complement strand
GTAGAAGTGAGACCGAGATGAGGTGCTCAGGGGAAATTGGCGTTATCGAGCTCATTTCGGTGAGCGGGCCGATCTTCACCTCTGGTCTCCACAAATCAGGAAGATTTATAGAGGCCTGTGGCACAATGATGCCCTCAAGCTTCTCAAGCAGTGCGGCCCGCGGATATGAGCCAACCTCGACAATAAACTGGTATTGAGCTTTCGGCGGCTTGGTGAAGTACCAAGCCCCCGCAATGATCGTAAGTACCAGTAGTATTGCGACAACCCATTTCCATCGCCAAATTGGCGCGAATAGTTGCTGGAGATCCATAGTGCTTGAATCAGACCCATCGCCATTGACGAGATACACGACAGGTTGCCCATCGCGTGTTCTTGGATTCTGATTTTCGTCAGGAGTGATCTGCGTTGTCTCGGGCATTCGGTCTGCTCACAGTAGTTTGGTGAATTTGAGTGGTCGGTGTCCGGCTCAGTACGGTCTGCGTCCGCCACATGAGGTCATGAATCTCGCGAGCAGGTTGATATCCAGCGACAGCATCATTCAAGATTGATCGAATCGCTGGACAGTCACCTTCGTGGCAGGCAATTTGCAGGGCACAGAGCCATGCTTCGACCGTTTCCCAGGGTGCGAAGGCCTCATTGCCTTGCATGATGCGCGGGTGGACGGTGCCCACGACACTACCGCCGATGAGGAGCTCTTCATAGAGTTTCTCACCGGGTCGTAAGCCCAAGAAGTCAATTCTGATTGATCCATCGGGGTGCTCATCATCAAGAACTTCGAGGCCGGAGAGCTGAATCATCCGGCGGGCGAGATCAAGAATGCGAACAGGTTCACCCATGTCCAAGAGATGTACTTCGCCACCTTCAGCAATTGACCCGGCTTGGATTACGAGCTGCACGGCTTCCTCGACGGTCATGAAGAACCGAGTAATGTCGGGATGTGTCACTGTGACGGGTCCGCCGCGACGAATTTGCTCTCGGAAGAGTGGCACAACACTGCCGCTAGATCCAAGCACGTTGCCAAACCGAACGACTGAGAATCGCGTCTTGGCATCGCCTCGTTGTCGAGTGACGAGTGCCTGCAAGACCATCTCGGCCATTCTCTTGGATGCGCCCATGACATTCGTTGGGCGAACGGCCTTGTCTGTTGAGATGAGGACGAAGGTATCAACCCGACCCGCACTGGCAGCTTCGGCAGTAATCCATGTAGCGATCACATTGTTGACAACGCCTTCAGTAACGTTCTCTTCGACAATTGGCACGTGTTTGTGCGCGGCTGCGTGGTACACCGTATTGACCTGCCAAGTCGAAAAAAGTCGTTCAACCATTGCTTGATTGCCCGCCGATCCAAGGAGGGGCACGACTAAGGCCCGATCTTCAAGAGACGATTCCAAGAGCAATCGTTGCGAGATTTCGTGGTGAACTTGATATAACGCAAACTCACATCGCTCCAGCAATATGAGGCGTTGTGGTCGAAGTGCGATGATTTGCCGGCAAAGTTCGCTACCAATAGATCCACCGGCACCGGTGACCAATACGGTCTTTCCTTCGATGTTTCGGCGCAGTAGCGTCTGGTCGGCGTGGACAGATTCGCGGCCCAGCAAATCAGAAATCGGAACGTCCGCAACATCACTCTCCGCTCCTCGGCCAGAGAGAAGTTCTCTCATGCCCGGCACTGTCTTGATGGCAATACCAAGTGGTTCAAGTCTTGCAATGATGGCCCGGCGTTGGTGTTGCGTGGCTGATGGCATTGCCAGAATGACAGTGCCAACGCACTTTCGACTTGCGAATCGCGATAAGGCCTGTGGCGATATGCATGGGATTCGATGAACAACACGCCCCCACAACTTGGGGTCATCGTCAATGAATGCGACTGGTGTCCAGCGGCGATTGACGTGGAGGGCTTGGGCGAGCTGAATGCCAGTGTGGCCAGCACCCCAGACCATGACCCGATCGGCGTGGCGGCGTGAACCACCACGTCCGAAGAAGGTTCGCATGGCGAATCGACTGCCACCCACCATCGCGGTGGCTGCAACAAAGAAGTTAACCATTACTGCAGCTCGGTACATGTCGTACCCAAATATTAGGGCGATGGCTGGGATTAACGCAGACAGTGTTGCGGTGCCAAGCACGATTTGTACCGAGGCTCGTGAGCCCAGATATCGGATGACTTGGCGATACAGTCCGAAGCCAACAAAGATTGGTATGGTCAGTAGTGGAAGCAGCAGGAATATCCAGAATCTTCCGGAGATATCTGACAGTGCGAACGCCTCATCGTACCTCAGCTCAAATGCGAGATACAGCGCGAGGGTGACCGCGATAACATCAAAGGCCGCCATGAGACCAAGTTTGCACAACCGCGGCAGACCAAGAAGGTCCTTGCGGATGGTCAGGGTGGTTCGTCGAAGGTGTCGTCGTGTCAACATATGGCGGTTCCCCCCTCGCTCTCGCTTGAACCGGCGGGCGATCTATCAGTATACCAAGCATGCCGCTTGGGTTCTCTTGTATCGGTAAGTTTGACACGACCTGGGCAAAAACACCCCCTCATAGGTGGTGTAGAGCGGCACACTACTGCAGGGTAGTGCTGCGAGGATGAATTTTCACTCGCGGTTGGCAAGGTCCCCAGCCTTTTGTACTGATGGCCATGCAGTTTGAACGTGACCGGGCAACACTGTTGCAGCGAGGAGTTGAAGGTCTAATCTCAGTGACCACCGTTCAATGTATTCAATATTGCACCGCACCTTATCTGGCCAGACGGTAGTGCAGTTGAATTCGATCGGACGTTCCACCGAACTGAGCACAGCTTCTTCGTCACGCCATCGAATGGATGATGCCCCGGTGATGCCAGGTCGCAGTGTCAAGATGATTCGAGCATCACCCGTAAGCGTATCGGCGAACCCAGCAACATCTGGTCGCGGTCCGACCAATGACAATGAGCCGGTTAGCACATGCCAAAACTGAGGTATTTCATCGAGTTTCAAACGCCGGAGAGTGCGTCCAAGTCGCGTAATCCGCGTGTCACCGGCAACCGTGACTGTATTGTTGTCGCAGTTCACTCTCATTGTTCTGATTTTGTACAACTTGAACGGTCGACCAAACCTTCCAATGCGAATTTGCACGAACAGCCCAAATGAACCAGTGTCCACAGTCGCAATTCCGATGAGAAGCAGACAGAGCGGCCAGAGTAATAGCACGACTGGTATCGCGATGGCGATGTCGAAGCAGCGTTTGAGGCATTCTTGTCTAGCCGTCAGCATGATGTGTATGGTATGCTCTGGAACTTGAATTGATAGCAGAGCAATTTCGTTGCAGAAATATCAAACCGTCATCATTCTCGGCGCTCCGCGTTCTGGCACAAATATGCTCCGGGACGCTATGTGTCGGTTGCCAGGGTTTGCCACTTGGCCGTGTGATGAGTTGAATCCGCTGTGGCGAACCGGCAACACGGGCTACCCAAGTGACGCAATACCGATTTCACAACTCTCGCCTCGTATTGAGCATCGAATCCGGTCTGCATTTGATCGACAGGCGCGGTCCCATCAATGCGACGTGCTCGTTGAGAAGACGTGCGCCAACTGCCTTCGCCCCCAGTTCGTTAGAAAGTGCTTTCCCAACGCCAAGTTTTTGCAGATCGTTAGAAACGTCGTGGATACCACATCGAGCACCGTTGGCAGATGGAACGCACCGTCTGATTATCGGTATCTCCTTCAGAAAGCTCGATTTGTGCCTCTGCGTGATCTTCCTCGGACGGTTGCTAGGGCGGCGATCCGTCGAATCTGTCGAGGTGGTGCTCCGCAGGCTCGCCCATGGGGCCCGGTGCTGTCTGCAGATGTGTTACCAGCCGGAGCGTTGCTTTCAGAGTCCGCATATGCAGCCCTGCAGTGGATGGAGTGTGTGCGTCGAACCGATGAAATGCTCGCTGAACTTCCTGCTACTCAGTCGTGCACCATCAAATATGAGCAGTTCGTTGTCGACCCGGCCCCTGCTTTGATCGCTGCAATGGCTCAATTGAACTTTAATGTAGACTCAGCGGATGTTGATGTGGCGACCGGCCCCGTACATCGGCGTAGTGTCGGACGCGGCCAGGGCATGATGGATGCTCAGACCCAATCTATTCTAGAAACTCACGCAGCCAACATTATGCATCGCCATGGATACAAGCTCGATGTCGAAGATTGACATTCCATCTTGGCCACAATTTGAAGCAGATGAGATTGAGGCCGTAACACGGGTACTTCAGTCTGGCCGCGTGAACGCTTGGACAGGTCCTGATGTGGGTGCCTTTGAGGAAGCTTGGAGGCAGACGAGCAATTGCGGTCATGCCATGGCTATGGCCAATGGCACACTTACGATTGAGTCGGCCATTCGGGCGCTGCAGTTTGACGAAAAAACGGAAGTTATTGTGCCCGCCCGCACCTATGTCGCAAGCGCTTCTTCAATTGTTATGGCGGGGGCAACGCCAGTTTTTGCAGATGTCGACTCAGTGACAGGATGCGTCACTGCGGAGACGCTTGAAGCAGTGCGGGGAAATCGAACCCGTGCCGCCATCGTGGTGCATGTGGGAGGGTGGCCGGCCGACATGACTTCGATCATGTCATGGGCGGTTGAGCATGACATCGTGGTTATTGAAGATGCTGCGCAGGCGCATGGCGCTACAACGCGGGATGCAGACGGCAACCAACGGTGGGTTGGTACGTTCGGCGACTTTGGAAGTTGGTCCTTCTGCCAAGACAAGATTATGTCAACTGGTGGCGAGGGTGGTTTGCTTGCGGTGCGTGACGCTCGGCATGCCGATCGCGTGTGGTCCTTACGTGATCACGGTAAGTCAAAACATCGAGTCGAGTCGCATGCTGGCAATAATCGATTTGCATGGTGGGTCGATACCATCGGGTCTAATCTCCGGATGACTTGCATGCAGGCGGCGATTGGATCATTGCAACTGGCCAAGTTAAATGGCTGGCTTGATATACGTGCTCGGAATGCAAGCATTCTTCGTGAGAACTTACAATCAGTCGAGTGGCTGGCATTACCGCAAGTGGCACCCCATGAGCATCCGTCTTGGTATCGATTTTATGTGCAGGTTCTTGGAGATCCTAGCGTCGTTGAATCTCGGCGAAACGCCATTGTTGATGCCGCAAGCGAAGCCGGTCTTCCGATTGGTATTGGTAGTTGCCCAGAGATTTATCTTGAGGACGGACTGCAGCAATGGGCGCCATTGCAGCGGCTTACCAACGCAAGGGAACTCGGCGAGCGATGCTTGTGTTTGCCATGCCACCACTTGATCTCAGATGAGATGATGTCAACATACGCTGATCGTCTCGTGGCAATCTGTGAGTCTATTGATTAGCCGGCATATTGACCTGCCCGGCGAGCGAGTCAAATCGTGAGCCCCAGGGATCGGTAGAGCGTTAAGTAGCGAGCCTGGGTTGTACGGACATCAAACGATGTTGCAGCGACTTCTCTCGCAGCTCGGCCCATGTCTCGACGCAGTGAGGTGTCGTCAATCAATAGGGCTAGTTTGCTGGTCATGGCATCCAAGTCACGATCTGCCACCAGATAACCAGTTTGCTCATTGCGAACGGCTTCTTTGACCCCGGGAACATCGAAGGCGACGGTAGGGAGTCCAGTGGCGGCGGCCTCCATGATGACTCGGGGCACACCCTCTCGGTAGTACGACGGGAATAGAAACAGGTCGGCTTCACTGAGCAGCGGTGTGATATCGGATAGGCGGCCCACAAACTCAATATCGGGTTGTTTTTGAATCCATTCGTCGCTGATAGAGTCTGGATGATTTGGGTCGCGCTCACCGGCAAGGACAAATCTCGCCTTTGGCCAACGCTTCCTGATTCGACTCGCGACTTCAGCAAACTCCGGAATGCCCTTAGATTTTAGTAGTCGCCCGATCATCACAATAACTGGCGCAACGGGATTGTGTGAGGTGCGATCAACGACGGCGAATCGATCGACATCTACGCCAGATCCGGTAATCAGGTGGTTCGTTAGGGGTGGCACAAGGTTCATATCAAGAAACATTGCTTGGTCATCGGCGTTCTGGAAGATGGTCGCGTCTGATCGCGACAAAGCGGATTTGAATCCACGTCCTACGATGTGAGATTGCAAATTGCTTCCGAGGAATGTGCCACCAAGGCCTGTGATCGTGTTGACGATCCGGACGTTTTTTCCAAGTGTTCGTCGCGCCGCGATGCTTCCCGCAATGACGGGCTTTGTATGGAACTGTTGTACGAGCGTTGGTCGCCTGTGGCGGCAAATGGCACAGAGCCGTCGGTACGCCTTGATGTCCGAGCCGATGGCCAGGCCACCGCGGTTAAAATGGACGGGCTCAAGGTGTGCGCCAAGCGATACAAGGTGCCGACTTTCGGCATCATCGGCCGTGGCAATTACGACAGTCCAATTGGCGCCGAGAAAGTGACGGATCAATGACTCTCTGGAGCTGGTCAACGCATAGCCGCGGTTGGCGACAAAGAGCACTGTTTTACTCATGCGTTTTCATGCCCATCAAGCCACGCTTGAAACATCAGAACATCCCAGAGGTAGTGGTGCGTCCGTCGCTTCCCGCTGAGGTGGTCATCCCACATCAATCGGATTGGTCCGGGCTCGAAAAAGCCTTCGCGTTCAAGCCGCGAGGTGCTGAGCAGATCCTCTGCCCACGCTCGAAGCGGCCCACGAAGCCAATGCTCGATCGGTACGCCGAATCCCATCTTCGGGCGGTCCAAGAGCCCCTTGGGCACGTAGCGATAGAGCACCTCGCGGAACAGCCACTTCCCACGACCTTCGCGGTACTTGAACTCCAGCGGAACCTGCCAGGCGAATTCAACCAGTCGGTGATCGAGCAGGGGAACTCGGGCTTCCAGACTGACAGCCATGCTGGCACGATCCACCTTTGTCAAAATGTCATCCGGGAGGTAGGTAAGCATGTCCAGATACATCATCTGCTCGCGAAGATCTAGACCCTCTGGGACGTGGCTGAGATCGCTCAACGGGGTGTCGGGTTCATGGCCGCCAATGATGAGCGCTGCGGGGTGTTTGGCATGGGAGACGAGCGACCTGTAGAAGGCGGCGCCATTCCTGTATGCCAGTACCTCAGCCAGTTTAGGCAGGCGGTCTGCGAGATTCATGATCCGCAAACGCTTTGGTAGGCACGGTTGCAGGCCCGCCAGTAGCTTGCTGGGCGCTCGGCGGCACCCCCAGGCGATGGTTTGGCGCGCCGGTCGTGGAAACCGGCTGAGCATTTTCCATGCTCGAAAGCCCATCGCATAGCGATTGTAGCCGCAGAAGAGTTCATCACCACCATCTCCCGAGAGGCTCACCGTGACGTGCTCGCGCGCCATCTGACTGACGAGAAAGGTCGGAATCTGCGAGGAATCCGCAAATGGCTCATCGTAGATCCTCGGCAACTGAGGAATAACATCCATCGCCTGTTGGGCCGTGACGTAGAGTTCGGTGTGGTCGGTTCCAAGATGCTCCGCCACAGCTTTGGCGTGCGGCGCCTCGTTGTGTGTGTCTTCTTCGAATCCAATGGAGAAGGTCCGCACCTTCTGGGTGCTCTGCGCCTGCATAAGCGCCACGACCATCGATGAGTCATAGCCGCCGGACAAAAACGCACCGAGCGGGACGTCCGCGGCCATGCGCATGCGAACAGCATCCCGGAGTAGGTCATCCAGCGAGTCGACGAGTTCCCTTTCGTCGCATCCCGTCAGCCGATTGGTCGCAGCAGCGACCTGTTCAATGTCCCAGTAGCGCTTTGGCGTGCCGATCGTCTGTCCGCTGTTGCTGATCACAACGTATTGGGCGGGGCACAGCTTCTGAATCCCTTTGTAGATGGTCCATGGTGCAGGGACGTAACTGTGCCGCAGATAGAGCGTCAACGCTGCTCGATCAATCTCGCCATGCCACTGAGGATGCGCTCGCATTGCCTTGAGCTCGGATCCGAACAGGAAGGTGTTGCCAGTTCTCCCGTAGTACAGCGGCTTCTCGCCCATCCGATCTCGTGCGAGATGCATGACCTGCTCAACGCAGTCCCACAGGGCAAATGCGAACATGCCGTTCAACTTCTTGAGGGCACCTTCGACACCCCAGTGCCTGAGCGCTGCAAGGAGTGTCTCGCTGTCAGAGTGACCTCGCCAGTCGAAGCCCCCGCCAACTGCTTCAAGCTCGGTTCGCAGGTCAAGGTGATTGTAGATCTCACCATTGAAGGTCAGCACAAACCGACCGCACGGCGACACCATGGGCTGATGGCCCGCGGGCGAGAGATCAATGATGGACAATCTGCGGTGGCCAAAAGCGACTCCAGCATCAATGTCAATCCAGGTGCCACAATCATCTGGGCCGCGGGTTTGGATCTGGTCGGCCATGTGTCGCACAATCAGGCTCTGCGGCGCAGTCGAGGCACACCAATATCCAACTATTCCGCACATAGTGAGTGGGCCTCATCGCAATTCAATGGGGATATCCATTTGTGTTCATTTGTTGGTTTGGCTGCCATTACACAGTGCGTTGGCGTGGAACTTATCATACACCAGTTCACTTCCATTTCGGACACCGCCGGCCAAGATGCAATGTGGCTCATCGAGTCTCACACATCAGAGTTGAACCACCACGCTTGATAGACGGCCTGATTAGATTACGCAACGAAACCATGACCCTATGATAAGGCAACACATGTTTGAGTCACGACGGATCTGGCAGTGCCGATGACGGTTCTGCATTGCATCACGGGGTTGTTTGCCGGCGGGGCCGAGCGGCAATTGCTCAGTCTGTTACAGGGTGGTGAGGGGGATGCATCCGATGTTCACGTGCTGTCGCTCATGGATGAGGGCATGATCGGGGGGCGCATTCGACAGCTTGGGGTGCCCGTGCACTCGTTGCATATGCGACGCGGTATCGGTTCACTGTCGGCGTTGATCCGATACAGGCGGTTGCTACGAGAGATTCGACCGGATGTAATCCAGGGCTGGATGTACCACGGCAATCTTTTTGCATGGCTCGGTAGGGTCTTGTCGCACGGATCGCCCGGGGTCGCATGGAATATTCGCCAATCGATGTATGGCCTTGAACACGAGAAGTGGATGACTCGTTGGGTCATTCGGGCCAATCGGTTGCTTTCACCGCGGGTTAATTCGATCGTGTACAACAGCGCCGTATCTCGTGGGCAACACGAAGCGTTTGGATTCAAGGTCGAGCGAGGAATCGTGATTCCCAACGGCTTTGACCTGAACCGCCTGCGGCCCGATCAATCACGGGGCAGTAAGATTCGAAGTGAACTGGGCATTCCCAAGGATGCGATGGTTGTCGGCCATGTTGCACGTCTGCATCCCATGAAAGATCACGGCACGTTCATCAGGGCTGCCGTTCAAGTTGCCCGTACGTTGCCACAGGTTCATGTCGTGCTTATCGGCAAGGGAGTGGATACAAGCGCAGTTGACTTGATAGATCCTGTTCCTAGAGAGATGCGGCCTCGCTTTCACTTTCTAGGAGAACGTACTGATGTGCCCAACCTGATTCAGATGATGGATCTGATGTGCCAGAGCTCTTGGGCCGAGGCATTTCCGAATGTACTGGGCGAAGCAATGGCCTCTGAAGTTCCATGTGTGGCTACGGATGTCGGCGACAGCGCAGAAATTGTAGGCGACTTGGGCACGATTGTTCCACCCCGGAACGACGCCGCGCTTACGCGTGCGATTGTCGAGATGCTGGAATTGCCACTTGCGACCCGTGCGGAGATGGGCGCAAGGTCACGTGTGCGCGTCGTGCGCGCCTATGACCTTCAGTTGATTGTCAAGAGATATCGCGAACTCCACGAGTCTCTGGCGAATCGGTGATCAAGGCCCAAGTGTCGTATATGCCTTTAGTCCGAGCGGTCACGCCGGTCAAATTGCCGTTTGAAGTTGCCGGGCCTGCTGAGGCAAATACGTCTATGCCATAGCGCATTCACTCGTGATCTGTTAGAGCGGTGTTCCTGCAGTGCAGGTCAAGCGAGACGGTATCTTTCATGCCTCTCGTGCTGAAGGTTCACGCGGCTGCATCGAGTGTGAACACAGCCCGCGAGTGCATGCCCACAGTGGCGTCCTATTGCGCACCTTGGTAGTAGCCGATGATCTCACTTGGTTCCATCTTGTGCCCGGCATGTTTGCGGCCAAGGAAGAAGTTGCCACTTGCAGCATCGATCGAGTAACTCGGTGGAATCGCCCGATCGAACAACCGGACCCAGAAAAATAGTACTTTGGCGACTTTCCCAGCAAATCGCGAGCGGAAGACGCTCCTGAAGAAGTAGTCGAGTGACCACAAGAGCTGCGTTCCTGCGCTTCCGGAACTTCCAGACTTGATGAGTTCGAATGCTCTGAACAGGTAGCGGTGTCCACTGTCGGTGAATCGAGTGAAGTCGTAGGGGCCTTCATGGACATGCTGGAGGAATGGCGTCTCCGAATAGACAAGTCCGCCAATTTTAAGCACTCTGTGGATCTCACTCACAACTCGGTGCGGGTCGAGCACATGTTCCAGTACTGCTTGCACGATGACACAGTCAAACGACGCATCGGCCAGCGGAATCTGGTGGGCATCGGCGACGAATTGAACATGTTCACTTCCGTAGACATCGAAGGCGACGATTTCCAGATCAGGATCCGAATACAACGGGGCCATGCCCTGGCCGATGGAACCGCCTCCAACTACAAGGATGCGTTTCGTTTCCCCGAGTGTCCTCTTCAGCAGCGACCTCAGGGTTGCGACGTTCTTCGATGTGGATCGTTTGTTGGGGGCGACGATTCTCTTGAGCAATCGCGAGAGCCCTGAGTACTGCTTTCTTGTGACCGCAGAGCCCTCGCGGCGTGTGCTGACTTGGGAAGCTTTGAACACGCTTGCAGCGAAGTCGATCATGATGGGGAAGCCGTTGATGATCTTGTATTGACGCGCTGGGTCCTCGCACACAACCAGAGTCGTCTCATTGTCTGCCAGTGCAAGCAATCCGTTTGACCGAGGGCATCGCAACAGGCTTGTGACCTTTTTGTTTTTTAGCAGCATGCCAATGGCCTCAAATCAGGGTCGCCGGCCAAGAAGCAGGCGTGTAGCAAAGCGCCACCAATGTGTTGGAGAGGTGAAGTCTGCCGGGGGTAGCTTGGAGGGCGTGATTGTAGAATGTGTTTTGTTCTCATGGCATTTTCATGTGCGACAGCGGGGCTTCCCTCAGGGGAATGACCCGGGGGACGTATGTCTTGAGAAGGGCTGAACTGGCGATTAACACGCCAATCACGATTACAAGTGACCGCGATTCCGTGAGGTTGTGAGACGTCATCGAAATCCAGAACAAGACTAATGCAAGGGTCACAATGCAAGGGTCGCGTCTGGACAGTCCCATCCACAGTATGCCAGCCAACAGCAGAGTGAAACTGAGCACGCCGAGGATCCCTATTTCCACCCAGCCTTTTAAGAACATGTTGTGCGGTCCGAGTTGCATGGTGAACACATAACTGGTTCCGTGCCCCTCAATGGGCCGCTTCTTGATCAATTCCCACGTCTCCCACATGATACGAGTCCGTGCAGGCGCAGAATGGAGTAGATCGTTTATCGAGCCGGAGTAGGTGCCGTTGTCGTCGTCGTAACGGGCCCCATCATCCGCCGTGAGTTTGGCGGCCTGATGCCAGGTGCCGTCCGCCTGCTGCTCGTAGACATACGAGCTGGAGAACTGTGCTCGGCTGTAGATGAGGGCTGCGCTTGCCCCAAACATCACTATCATGAAGGCCAAGACAATCAACATTCTGGGAACCGCACTGGCTCTGTGTCTGGAATTCAACGCCCACCATGTCAAGTAGCAAGTGGCGGCGAGGCTAAACACAATCAACCCGGCACGTGATTGTGTAAGTGCCACACCTAAGCCGGCGGCGGCGATCGAAACGACGGCGAGTGCTCCAGGCCGACTCCATCGGATGGATCCAAGCATCAGCAGCACGATAAGGCTAGCGGCCTCGTTTGAATTGCGGAGCGTTGCCGCGGTCCGTTCCAAGCCAGCAGCTCCGTCGAAGCCTTCGGTCACGACGGGGACCACAAGCATTATCACAAATAAGATCATGGACACTAGAAGAAGGTGTTGGACCCAAGATCCAACAATAGCGCCCGCAGCAAGACCCAGAGTCAATAGCAGAAGGGTGTAGATCCACACAGTAATCAGCATGGTCTCGTCCGGCAATGCCACCCATGAAAACACGCCTGCAATCTGAACGAGTACGTAGCAGGCAAGGCAGAGCAACAGCACAATGGTCTCTTTGGAGGGCCGTTGAATCGGCTTTCCCCAGGACGTGATCACGTAGCACATGGCCACGATCAAGGTAGCCGCGACCTCTTGGATATATGGCGAAACGGGCACAATACCGAGGTGGTAGAGATAGACGTCGAACTGGGCGACAAAGAAGAATAGCAGTATTGAGATCGACAATCTCAGTAGTACTGGAGCGTGCCGGCGGTTCGTGTTGTCCCACTGCCGCATTACGGATGGCCAGAAATTGCGAGATGGCGTCTGATGAATTGAATGGTCTGTCGGGTCAAACATCCTGTTGATCAAGACTGTAGCAGATGAAGTTTCATGGATCATGATAGAGCGGTAACTGATCACGTCGCGCCCTACGCGGCGTGATTCAGCAGTAGGACTCGTTGCTGTAGGGCTGGACGTGGCATCGGTGCTACAGATCTGATCTGGCATATCTGGAATGAAGGTGCCGTCGTGCGCCCGCGGCCCACGAGCGCGCCCGAGGCGCGTTGACGCGAGCAAGTCGTACTCGCATGGCACGGGTGCCATCAAAGTGTAGTTTCGCCCATGCCTTGCAATGCACTTCCCTGACTCAAGGCGGCGTCTCGAGAATGCAGTTGATTATCGTTTTCAGTTCTCATCGGCGCCAGCGCCCACGGGGCCGCGCTTTCGTGGCGGCGTCGCAGATGCCAAGAGACTCCAGTTTGCCTAGGCCCTTGCTCGTGGGATGCGGCAGAATTCACAGACATGTGCAACACCAGAGGGATGATATGCGGAGGGCGATACGGCCCTGTTCATTTTCTCTGCCTCCGCAGTTGAGGGCGTAGTTCATCCTCCAACTTCTCGATCGTCTCTGCAAGCAACTCGATGGTAATGGTGTGATTCTCAATCCGGGCCTTGCGCTGAATACGGGCCCCGGACGTTCTCGATTACATATTCGCGACGCGGTTTGGATTCTGTATTACTGTTCCTGACAATGTGGCCTAGCGCAGGAACGAGCCCCATATAACGATTGGCATCAGGCACTCTTACAGTTTGTTGCTACTTTCGGTCGTGTGGAGGCTGGTGCATTTGGTCATGAGTAAGACTGGGTAGGCTGATAAGCAGGTCATCAGCGTTGAGTGGCCGTGTAGTTGCATATGTCCTCAGGTTCGCCGCTGTCAGCGTGAGGCCAATGAATGCAACAGAGATCAAGAGTGGCCATCGCCGAGTTGAATATCGATCCAGTGCAATCGGCAGTGCGATGATCAGGCTGAACACCATGAGCGGAACCGCGATCACGGGGTATGCATACGGGTGAATAGCGACTGCATTTGGGAATAGAATGAAAAATGGAAGGAATGACGCTGCGAGGAATGCAGTGGTGTAGCTGACTCGACCGAGTTCTTTGCGGCGAGAACAGATCACCATCACGGCAAGTCCGGCGATTCCGCCGGCGATCCAGATCACAGCGTGCTCAACGCCATCTGGCCCATGGTGCGAGATGGGGGACCTAAAAATGAAGCCGAATGATCCACTCCACAGTGATTGAAATATGGAGACGTCGCCATCTAGACCGGTTCGGAACAACAACCCGCTTCCCAAAAACACCGGCCGATAGCTACTGAACATCACAATGACGTATTGCATACTCAGAACGAACAGCATTGAGATTGATGGAATGATGACCAGAGAAAGCCAGCGTTGTTGCCGAAACAAGCGGTGGTTGATTGCCAAATTCAGTATCGCCCACCCGGCAATCAGCATTATCGCATGCGGCAAATCGGCAACAAATAGGCCAATGACCCCGATCACTCGAAGCCACACCCGTCCATTCCGACCTGGCCAAATGAGGGACAACAGTACCGCCATCATCATGAGGGCGAAGGCGTGTTGCATGTAGAAGCCCCAATAGGAATTTAGGTTGATCGGCAGAGTTTGAAGAACGATCTGGCTGGTGATTCCAAGCAGAAGGCAGTGCGCCCAACTGAACCGCATGTGTCGGGCGAGGAGTGTTCCCGATAGCCCAAAAAGCACTGCGGTCATCATGATCCAGACTTGGTTGTGCAGCACTGATACCCATCGCTTCGCCAACCCGCCCCCCATTTGAACAACGGCAGACTGAGTAATGTGAAGTGGTATGAGCCAGAGCATAGTGTTGGATCGATAGAAGTAGTGCTGCGGAACTTCCTCGCCAAGGTCAGTTTCAATTGTGTCTCCGAGCCAAATTCTCAGGCCTCCGCCCTGCTTCCCGCCCGAGAACCACTTGCATTGGTTGAGGTAATACATGCCGCCATTGGCCCACCAACCATTGGTTCTCCAGTGGTCAGAGAGGTCGTTCCATCGATCATCAAAGATGCTGGAATCAACCCATTGTTTTTCAAATGCAGCTGAGTTGGTATTGCGGTTGTGAACGGTCAAAAAGAGCATCGCTAGCGTGATGGCGCCAATGAGTACATGTACCAAGGTCACCTTCGTGATCGATAGAGACCTCAAGTGCTTGCGTGGGACGATCATAGCAGTCTGGATTGGAGGCTAAGCCTCTTGTTGGGCCCTTGCAATCATGATGATATTTGGAGAGAGAAGCCTAGTATTAGGCAGCCACCGCAGAGATGCCTCGGCAACAGCTCCAATCCCACGCCCAAGAAAATGTCCGGGTTTTCCCGGCTTACCAATCCATTGGTAGACCCCACAATTCCACAGCCCGAAGTGCTCGACATAGTGGCATCCTAGAAGTTCAAAGCGATCTGCCGAAGGGGACCGCTCGAAGGCATCTTGTACTGCCTTGGCACACATTTTATTGTGAAGGTCCCACATGGGTCGGTCAAGGGATTTCATGACTCGTCCGTTGAGTCCGCTGTGATTCGGTAAAGTGATGATGCAATGCCCACCAGGCGAGACAAGTTGCAAGTGTTTTTCAATTGCGGGGGAGGAATCATCAAAGTGTTCAATCAAACCTGCGCTAAACACCACATCCCATAGTGACTGATCTGTATTCCACTTGTCCTTAAAGAGGTCGCCATGTATGACGGTGGCCGGAACATCTTGCGCCTCAAGCATGGCCTTGCATCGATCACAACTTTCCAATACATACTCAAGTCCAGTAACTGTATGGCCAAACGTGCGGTGGAAGTACTTTAAGAATCCACCTGGATAGCAACCAACCTCTAGCGTCTTGACATCGGGCCCTGTCGGAAGAATGCGTTGAAGTAAGGCGTGTTGTTGCCGAATGCTCCACGGAATACGGTTGGTGCGAGATGCCGAGATCCGTTGCTCGGTATGGCGGCCATGCCAGGTTTCTTGATTTGTAAGTCGCTTCATTTATTGCTGTTCCACAGTTCTTTGGTCGACTTATGTGGTCCTAACTCTGTTATCTGGCTGAACTGAGAGGCCCTATATTATAAAATGCGAATATTTATATCATAGCTGTGATGAACGAGTACCGTCCTGCGCCACACCGCCGTGGGTATTTATTCAGCGAGATGGGATTGGTAGCCAGCTTCGCAGCGATGTGAGCTTGAAGATTGCCCGAGCCTCGAAGGCGGCGCATAGAATCATGATCCCTCCGGCAACAGCCGCAGTGGCATTGATTCCGGCAACAATGGTTGCGGCCCAGAGAAGGGGCAGGCCGAGTACTGCTAAGAGGCCCTCAATGCTTGCGCAGCGCCAAGCGTGGCCACAAAACTGCAGGATCATGCCGGTCGGTCCGAGGAGAGCTTGCATAAGCAGTCCTGTAGACAGGAAAGCGAGTACCCAGTATCCAGCAGAGAATTCTGGTCCAAACAACTGCAGAACCCAACTGCCAGTGAGTAGAAGCACCCCGACCATGGTTACGGTCAAGGCGGCCGATCTCTTGGTCACAGTTGAGATCGTATCTTGAGCATCGCTGATGTTGCCATCAATGTACTGTGATCCGATCCGCGGCCCGAGTGGGTCCGCGAGAGATGCCATTCCCATTGCGACCATTTGTGCAACTCGTGCGGCTGCAAAATAGATGGCGTATTGAACATCTGTGAGCATTGCACCAAGCAGTAGAACATCGCCCTGCCGCCGCAGCGAGAACACGATCGACACGGACAAGACGCTTGTTCCTGACCGAACAGCTTCCATAACGGGCAGTTTCGATTTTGGTCCCAGTATGACTGTCGGCTCAAGCATAAGCAGTAGAAGCCACGCCACCATCGCGGTCCCAACACAAGCGGCACCATATACCCAGAGGAGTTGTGGGATGTTGACGCTCATTAAGTACACGATCAATATGAACGCGGTGTGACGTAAACCATCTGTAGCGATGAATGCCAGCGCGACACGTTCTCTCGCGATCAACAGGCGGTGTGCGAAGTTGTTAGCAGATAAGCCTAGGCCGATAAGTGCAATTGTTGCCACCCAGATGTGGGGCGGGACTGCTGTAGCCACCTCGAATCTTGAAGTTGCCAATCCCGCAAGTAATCCGATGCTAGTACCGGCAACACCAATTGCCATGAGTACAATCCAGACTCGTCGGCGACCATCTGGACTGACTAACCGTCCATTAACCGATCGCTGAGCATCCAAGTGCATTCCGATATTGGATATGCTTGCTACCAAGGCGGAAATGGTTGTGGCAAAGGCCCAAATCCCGAGCGATTCAGCGCCTACAATTCGTGCCAGTAGAACAAGACTGATCACTGACAGTCCTCGGTTTACAACTACCCCTACAAGCGACCACCGCATCAACAGCGTGGGTTTGGCTTGCGTTCGTAGTTGCGGTTCTTTAGGCAAGGACTATTCCTGTGTATGCGTCGTTGATCTTCCTATAGAAGCCTAAACGTATTTGTGATCGTCGAACCTGGTTCAAGCAGAATGGTGTCAGCGGTAGCACCTATAGATTTTACTCGTGATTTTGACTCTGTCCAATTGTATGGCCGCCTCAATGTATTGGGTCGCACCTTCACAATTCAGATCGCGAATGGTGGGCATTTTCTATTGGCTAGATCTGGAAGCCTACGGTGCGAGCTAACGGCGGGGTATTATAATCGAGTCTGGTTGAGATGGGCGATGCCGACCGGCAAGGCCGCAGTGACTCTTGTTCGCAAGTGGTCGAGTAGATGGTTTTTTGTGTTCAAGGCGATGCGTAAGTAGTGCGGTCATGAGCTATCGCACCCGCATACTGGCGTGTATTCTGGTGCGTTCGAACTGGAGACTTCTATTGTGACACCCCAAGCGACGACGATTGACAACCAATTGAAAACTGAGGTCCAGCAGAGAATAGTGAACTCAACAGCCACGGTCGCCATCGTCGGCATGGGCTATGTGGGGTTTCCCTTGGCCTGCGCGGTGAACCGGGCCGGGTACGGCGTTTGCGGGTTTGACGTCGATCCATCCAAGATCGAATCGCTTATTGCCGGGCGCAGCTATCTCGGGCACCTAGCGGATGACCCCTTTCGGGAGTTGGCATCGGCGGAGCGGTTTTCGGCGACGGTGAACCCAGCAGACATCAAGCACTGCGACATTGTCGTGTTGTGTGTCCCCACCCCGTTGGGTGAGGATCGCACACCTGATCTCTCATACGTCATTCAATCCACCGAAATGGTCGCCAAGGTGCTCAAGCCCGGGATGCTTATCGTCCTTGAGTCGACCACTTGGCCAGGGACAACACGCCAAGTCATGCTGCCGATTCTGGAGGCTGGCGGATTGACGTGCGGTGTCGACTTCTTCCTGGCGTACAGTCCCGAACGAGAAAATCCGGGCGATGCTGTTTTCGAAACAGCGTCCATTCCCAAGGTCGTCGGGGGCATCGATGAAACCGCTTGCGAGCTGGCTTGCGAGTTCTACAAACGAGTTGTTTGCGATGTTGTCGCGGTGTCGTCGGTGGAAATTGCTGAGGCGGCAAAGATCGTCGAAAACGTCTACCGCTGCGTCAATATCGCCTTGGTCAACGAGCTCAAACTTGCCTTCGAGAAGATGGACATTGATGTGTGGGAGGTCATCAAGGCCTCCGCTACAAAGCCATTTGGCTTTCAGGCTTTCTGGCCGGGGCCCGGCCTCGGTGGACACTGCATTCCAATTGATCCATTCTATCTGTCATGGCGTGCCAAGCAGTGCGGTGGTGAGACCCAGTTCATCGAACTGGCCGGTGAAATCAACACGGCCATGCCAAGCCACGTGGTCGATCGCGTCTGCTTTGAGCTTGGCGACGCCACTGCTGGGTCACGTGTGATGGTGATTGGTGTGTCTTACAAGCCGAACGTCTCTGATATCCGAGAGACGCCAGCAGCGCCGATCATTGAACAATTACAGGCTCGCGGCTGCGAGGTTTCGTATCACGATCCGCACTGTCCGAACTTCCCTGCGATGAAGCGACACGCGATCGATCTGTCATCTGTACCGTTGGACGCGGCGCATCTTGCCGCTGCCGATGCGGTGCTGATCGTGACCAATCATGATGCGATTGATTGGACCATCATTGGTGACCATGCGTCGCTCATCGTTGATACACGAAATGCCATGGCCGGCATTTCGGTCGCTGGCCGGCTCGTCAAGGCGTAGGATTTTCCTGTGTAGATGTCTTGCCCGGGGCAGTTTCAGGAAGAATCAAGCACAACACGAATGCCACGACGAATAGTGCCGGGACCATGGCAATGGCCCACCGAAACTCTTCAGGCGTAGAATTCTTGATCATGTCGGCAGTCTTGGCAATATGCTTTTGTCCACGGTGAACCGCTGGCATCGTCATCTCTGCGGTCAGAATCCAGCCAATGCCGACTTGAATACCAGCAGCTATGAGCATTGTGATGAAGTTGGTGCATGCTGTGGCTGTACCACGTAGCGATTTGGGCGAGAGTTCCATCGCGACAGCAAAGCAAATGACTTGCACGCTTGTGAACAGTCCGCCAACAAATAACAAGGCCAACAATCCGTAGTATCCGAGGAAGCTCGGCCATAGGAATATGAACATGCATAGTCCGCCGCCGACACTGCCAATGAGAAGCGGCCACTTTCGAGAGCCGATGCGATCCGACACCACGCCGGCAAGCGGGCAGCCAATCAGCCAGCCAATCGCGAGCATGATGGTTGCAAAGCTCGCTTGCTCGGCGTTGTAGGCGCCGGCGATTTCCATGAAGGTGTTGCCCCATAAGGCAGCCACAACGCTCAGTGGCAGGAAGAGAATCGCGGAGATCAGACCTACCACCCAGAGTTTCCAACTTGCGAGTACGTGAAGAATGCCGCCGAAGATGCTGTATTTCTGGTCTTCTTCGCCGGTAAAGCGGTCGTTGAACCAGTCGGGGCGGGGTGGGATACAGATGAACAACATGACGGCGATGGCAACCCCAACCCAGCCTGTCACCATGACAACGTCTCGCCAACCAAACGCAGCAACAGCGTCCACCATGGGTGTCTGGCCAATAATCTCGCCGAGCATGCCAACAGCTGTTGTGATGCCTGCAATGAGTGCCAGTCGGCTTGGTGGGAACCACACCGTGGCAACGTACACAGCACCAACAAAGGCAAATGCTGACCCGGTACCAATCAATGCTTGAGCGAGCGCAACTCCAGTCAGTCCATCGGCCATAGCAAAGAGCAAGCCGCCACCGCCGCATATGAGCGCTGCCCCGGACACGAGGAACTTGGCCCCGTACCTGTCAAAGAGGGCGCCAACGATCAGTTGAAGTGGGGAGTACACCCACAGGTACACAGCTACAGCTGCGGATAGCTCAACGGGTGTTGCTTTGAAGGCGGTTCCGAGATCCTTGAGAATGACACTCGGCAAAACCCGAAGAAAGTATTCATAGAGAAAGAAGACGGCTGCCGCGCCCCAGAAGAGCCACCCATACCAGTGCCCGCGGTTGAGTCTTGATGTGAATGATCCCATCGGGGCTCCCTTTCTCATGGCGGAGTATTAGACCGCCACCTCAGTCGCACGATAGCAGAGGTCTTTGCTACCGTATCGCGCATGAAGCGCATCGCACCTTTTGCAGTTGTCGTTATCGCCGGCTTCGGTCAATTTGTTCAGGCTCAAGATGGTCCAGGGTACGGGGCCGATGACCCAACCTCAAAGGCCATCGAGCGGCAGGCTCATATGCACGACAAATCCACAGGCTTGTTGATGACTTTCGAAGAGGCCGAGAAGGCTGGCGTGAGTGAACGCATGATGCCCAGCACCACCGACCGGTATCCGGTCGTTGATCACCCAGTAAGTACTACACCACTCTTTGCAGAAGATCCGGCGCAGCCACTGCAAAATCTCTTCGATTCGATTCGCAAGAACCTGACCGATCAGGCATCACTGTCGTTCTCACCGATGGCTGCTTGGACGTATCAGCACGCGAGCGAGGTTGTGGACGGAGCTCCACACGCCAAGTCCATTTTGTGGGAAGCGGTGTCCATGGGTTTGACGTTGTGGCACAAAGACGGCGACTACGGTCAGGTCATCTTTGTTCTTCAAAACAACGTTGGCGTTGGAACGCCGCTCCAGCCCTACATGGGGTCCGGCGTTGGTGATCCGTCGGTCGTCAACAACATTCTCGTTGGCCCCGATTTGACCACAAACCTGTACTGGCAGCAGTCATTCAATCAGGACACGATTCGACTTCGCGTTGGTAAGATTAGTGGAACGGCTTACTTTGATCGCAACGCCGTGGCGTACGATCCTATTAGTGGGTTCATGGCCTTGGACTTCAATCAGAGCCTGACCGATCCGTTTCCATCGCGTGGATTTGGTGGCGTGCTAAGCGTTGACTTTGGTGATGATTTCACGCTGCGTGGTGGGACCATGAACTCAGCGAGCACCGGCGCGACGAAGGGGTTTGATGGTCTCGGGTGGGCGCATCTACTGACCATGCTTGAGGGAGATCAACGCATCTATCCTGAAATTGGCGGAAAGATTCGTGAGGGCCATCTTCGTTTGATGGCGTGGTACAACGCCATTCCCAACCCAATGGGGGCTGGGAATATTGGTGGTATGGGATTGACCTTCAATATGGATCAAGCAATTGCAGATCACGCAACAGCATTTGTTCGAGCGGGCTGGGGGCAGAATGATGTGACCGTATCGAATTTCGCGGTGTCTGCAGGCCTTGCCATGACGGAGCCCTTTGGACTCAAATCATGTCAGACCGGCATTGCACTGGAGTATGCAAAGATCACCGCGTTAGGACGTCAATCGGCGAATCTTGCCATTTCGCCGGGTGAGCACTACATGCTGGAGTGGTACTGGCGTGTACAGATGACAAAGTCAACCCACACAGGACCCGTCATACAGGTGGTGAGGGATGTTGAGGCAGGCATAAGTGGCTCGGTCATTCTCGGTTGGCGCACGACGATTATGTTCTGAGCTGCATGACCGGATCACATCACAGCACGAATGAACACACCACCAACGGCAGCGAGATAGGCCGTTGAACTGACAAGCCCGGCGGTTAAGAGAGGGCTCTTTCCGCCAGCCCGCAGCACTCGCCGGCCCGTTGCAAGGCCCAGGCCCGCCACAACCGAACCAACTGCAAGAATGCCAAATGCGGCTGTGGCTACGGCGAATGTCCTGATGGAGTGCCCCGCAATCTCGGTCGTAGCCACCATTGCAGTGGGGGCTACGCCGGCCGCAAGCGTATCTGTGCCGACACCAGGCACCGCCGCAAGGCGTCCGAGAATGATTGAAGCGGCAATGACCATGACTGCCGCGCATGCCCAAGAGAGTCCACCAAACAGGGCACAGCACCTCGAAAGTGCCAATCGATCTACAACGCTCATGCGAGTCCATTTCCTTCCGGGTTCGTGACGAAATTGCTATCGGCGGGATGTAAAGCCATCCGCAGGAAACATGCCGAGAAACACCGAAGGTCCCAGAACGCAAATCAGCCTCGGCTGCCCATACACTCCATGCCTGAATAGTCGGGGGAGAAAGAGCTGAGTTCATGCTGCCTATAGTGCTACTGCTGACGCTTGGAGCCGAAGGTCCGATCGTCCCGGAAGGGTTCTCTATCCAGACGTGGGCCGAGCACCCGACGATTTTTGATCCAGTGGCATTCTGTTTCGATGAAGATGGAACCATCTTCGTTGGTGAGACGCAGCGTCAGGATCGCGGTGTCGAAGATAATCGTAACTCGCCGTTCTGGCTTGTTGACGACCTCGCCTCTCGCACTGTTGACGATCGCTTCCTTGTCTTTGAGAAATGGGCGCACAAACGAGAGAACGGAGTCGACTTTTATCGTGAGTGGGCTGATGAGATTGTTCGGCTGCGGGATACCGACGGCGACGGCGTGGCGGATGAGCGCATTCGCTTTGCTGGGCCATTTGATGAAGTGCTTGACGGAACTGGATCGGGTCTTATCGCCATCGACGGAGACATCTGGTACACCAATATCCCGCACCTGTGGCGCCTGCGGGACACCGATGATGATGGCATGGCCGATGAACAAGAATCTTTGCAACGCGGATTCGGTGTCCGCGTCGCATTACGTGGGCACGATATGCACGGATTGCGTCTCGGACCTGATGGCCGTATGTATTGGTCAATCGGTGACCGCGGGTATCACCTCGAATTGCCAGATGGCCGCGTGCTTGAAGATCCACACAGTGGCGCGGTCTTCCGGTGTGAGCGAGACGGGTCCAATATTGAAGTCTTCTATCGCGGGCTGCGAAATCCACAGGAACTTGCCTTCGATCAATATGGATACCTCTTCACCGGCGATAACAACTCAGACTCTGAAGATCGTGCCCGCGTTGTGTACATTGCTGAGGGCGGCCAAACCGGCTGGGATATGGCCTATCAAACACTCAATGGCGATAACGACCGAGGCCCGTGGGTGCAAGAGGCAGTGTGGAAGATGGATCATCCAGGTCGGCCCGCATGGGCGTTGCCGCCATTGTCGTACATCGGCAGTGGTCCATCTGGGCTGACGTACTTGCCAGGTACTGGCATGCCCGATCGATACGACAATCGATTTCTCTTATGCGACTTTCGGGGTAGTCCAGAGCACAGCAGTGTGCTGGCATTCGGAGTCGAGCCAGACGGTGCCGGGTTTGAAGTGGTGGACATTCACCCCTTCGTCAAGAACATCTTGTGTACTGACGTCGAGGTTGGCTGGGACGGACGTGTATACGTCTCGGACTGGGTACAGGGGTGGGGAAGTAGCGAAACGGGTCGAATCGTTCGT
>JABJQE010000176.1 GCA_018663565.1 Phycisphaerae bacterium | reverse complement strand
GGCCAGTCGAGCATGTGGGCAACGAGACCATGGCCCTGCCAGGTCCGCTCAGACGATTGTCGTTTGAGTTGAGGAGAACGCTGAACTCGCCGGAATGATCGGAGTGATCGGAGTCATGGAGTGCGATTCTTGCAATTCCTTGACGCAGCACTGGCATCAATGAAAGCTCAATCGTCTTCTCTTGATTGGCTTGTTTGTGATGACACCAAAGACCACTTCGATTTCCCAATGCACACACGCATCATCTGCCTCCCTTGTTGACATGCTCCAATACTTGTATGGTGTTGGCACGTCACAAGCGGGCTCAAGGAAGAGCGTGATTGCGGCGGGACATGATGAACGATCATCGTGTTCACAATTGAGGCGGCGCAGCGGTCAAGGAGTGGACCCAATGCCGAAAACCAAATCGGTTGAAAACAGTGGCGGCGTCGCGGTAGCGACAAGGCCTTCAACGACTTCGTCGACCAAGTCGACGAAGTCAGCCAAGCGCGGTACGCCAGATGTGACGGCGGACGGGCGACCAGTTCTTGATGTGTGGATTTCATATCGCGAGAGCCCCACCGCGGACACTCGCAATGTGCTTGTTGAACACTATCTTCGGCTGGTTCGGTACACCGCAGATCGATTGCATGCTCGGCTTCCCTCTGAAGTCATGGTCGAGGACCTTATGTCCTCGGGTATCTTTGGGTTGATGGACGCGATCGAGGCCTTCGATCTTGATCGTGGTGTCAAATTCGAGACGTACTGCACGCAGCGAATCCGCGGTGCGATCTTCGATGAACTGCGGGCCATGGACTGGGTTCCACGGCTCGTTCGCTCGCGGACAGCCAAGATGGAACGAGCCAAGAAGAGCCTCGAAATGTCCTCGGGTCGCCCTGCAACCGAAGCCGAAGTCACGGAGCATTTGGAAGTGGACGCCGGTGAATTTGCCAAGATCAAGCGTGACTCACGGCCCGTCGGCATGGTGTCGCTGAACCGTAAGTGGTACGAAGGCGATTCCAATCGCGATGTCACCGAAATGGATGTTGTTCGCGATCGTCGCCAAGAGAGCCCACTGACCAAGTTGCAACGCGACGATCTGAAGTATTTGCTCACTCGAGGCTTGTCACGCGCTGAGCGTCTCATTGTCATCCTCTACTACTACGAAGAAATGACTATGAAGGAAATCGGCGTGACGCTTGATCTGAGCGAATCCCGCGTCAGCCAGATGCACTCCTCAATCCTCGCTCGACTCAAGGCTCAAATGCAGCATCGCACAAAGGATGCCTGAGTTACAGCATTCAGTTTGATTTCTCTCCCAAGCACCCTCGCCCCTGGCGGGGGTGTTTGTCTTTGGTCTCGCCAAGGTGGGTCCCCGCAGCGGGGCCGTGCAATTGGGTCAGGCACCGAGGCTACGCCACCGCATCTCCAACCACAATCTCTGCAGCTGTCTTCTCAAGCACTTCGTCGACGGTTACGCCCGGAGCGAGTTCGGTCAAGACAAATCGTTTTGCATCGGCGTCCATCTCGAGCACGCACAAGTCTGTAATCACCATGTCGATACATGCAACCCCGGTGAGGGGCAGCGTGCACTTGGGAAGCAGTTTGGGTTCGCCACGCTTATTGCAGTGATCCATCATGACGACGACACGCTGAACGCCCGCGACCAGATCCATCGCGCCGCCCATGCCTTTGACAAGTTTGCCCGGGATCATCCAGTTTGCAATGTCGCCTTCTTGGCTGAGTTCCATTGCCCCCAGGATGGCGAGGTCGATATGTCCACCTCGGATCATCTCGAAGGAGGCGTGGCTCGAGAAAAAGCTCGCGCCGGGGACTGCGGTCACCGTTTGTTTGCCGGCGTTGATGAGGTCGGCATCGATGGCTTCTTCGGCGGGGAAGGCCCCCATTCCAAGAAGCCCATTTTCGGACTGCAGCCACACGGTCATGTCCTGAGGAACATGGTTCGCGACCAGCGTGGGCATTCCAATGCCCAGATTGACGTAAAAGCCATCCTTCAGTTCAAGGGCGGCGCGGCGGGCAATATCGTCTCGGTTCATTGGCATATGGGGAGTGTAGGGGCGGAGTCCAACATGATGCGTACGAAGCCGGAATCCGCTCGCCCACGCAGTGGGGGAGCACCCGCGGCGAACCTGCGAACACTACAATTCCGAAATGACCACTACTACAGACATCGTGACAGAGCTCTGCACCCACCCCTTGCTTCTCGACGATATGTCCGAGGGCAGCGACCGTGTTGTCTCGTACAACCCTGCGACTGGCGAAGCCCTTGGGGCGGTTCGCCTGCAGTCGAAGGACGAGTACGAAGATGCGGTTCAGCGAGCTCAACTTGTATTCCGTGAGTGGCGCATGTTGCCGGCGCCAAAACGTGGTGAGCTGGTTCGACGAATCGGAAACGCATTCCGCGAGCAAGAAGATGAATTAGGCCGTTTGGTCACCATGGAAATGGGCAAGATTCTGCCAGAGGGCATTGGCGAAGTCATTGAGTGCATTGACATCGCAGACTTCGCGGTTGGTCTCTCGCGTCAGCTTTATGGTTTGACCATGCCGTCCGAGCGACCACAGCATCGCATGTACGAACAGTGGCACCCACTCGGAACGATCGGCATCATTACGGCCTTCAACTTCCCAGTTGCCGTGTGGGCTTGGAATGCCATGCTCGCCGCCGTGTGCGGGAATACTATGATTTGGAAGCCGAGCCTCGCGACGCCCCTTACCGCTATTGCCATGACAAATGTGGCGCAGCGTGTCATGCGAGAGCAAGACATTTTCGTTCCAACCCAGGGCAATGCTGAAGACATCTTCATGTTGATCATTGGCACTGACGATCAAGTCGGTGAAACTATGATTGCGGATCGTCGACTGCCACTGATTAGCGCCACAGGATCGTGCCGCATGGGTCGGCACGTTGGTACGCAGGTCGCCAAGCGACTTGGCCGCAGCCTACTGGAGCTAGGTGGTAACAACGCCATCATCGTGACCGAAACAGCTGACATCGACCTTGTCATTCGCGGTACCGTCTTCGGGGCAGTTGGCACCGCTGGGCAGCGATGCACATCGACCCGCCGATTGTTCTGTCACAAAAGCATCGTGGACGAAGTCAGTGCCGGCATGGCCAAGGCCTATGGGACAGTGTCAGTAGGCAATCCACTTGATGCATCGACGCTCGTCGGACCTCTTATTGATCAGCGAAGTGTTGACACGATGCGAGCTGCAATCGAAACGGCCCTTGCCCAGGGCTGCGAGGTCTTGTGCGGCGGAGTGGACGGCATCGATCGCTTTGCAAGCAGTGACGGCAACTTCGTAACACCTACCATTATTCGCGTGCCTGCTGGCCAGACACCTGACATCACGAAGGAAGAAACCTTCGCCCCAGTCCTGTACATCTTTGAGTACACCACGCTTGAAGAAGCGATTGCGTTGCAGAACGATGTGGACCAAGGCCTTTCGAGCGCCGTGTTTACTGACTCTGTGCGAATGGCTGAGCGGTTCCTCTCAGCGTCCGGTTCAGATTGCGGCATTGCCAACGTGAATATCGGCACGAGCGGTGCTGAGATTGGCGGCGCGTTTGGTGGCGAGAAGGATACGGGCGGCGGCCGCGAGAGCGGCTCAGATTCGTGGAAAGCCTATATGCGTCGACAGACTTGCACCATCAACTGGGGCGATGATCTCCCACTCGCCCAAGGCATTGAATTCGGTTGAGTGATCAAGGTCCGGAAGGACGAGTGATTCGACTGCGGAGGCCCGCGGTCGTGTCGCTCTCATCCGATGTGTGGACGCCTGATGCGCACGTGATTGCGGACGCCCAGCAGGAGTGGTCTGCATGCTTGGCGGCCAATCCGGCACTCTTTGATGGCCAGCTCATTCAGGTGGCTGGTGTTCATAGGAATGGGCATGGCGGGGCAGTGATTCAGGGCATGCCGTGTTCGTATCGGTGGTATGCAGCCCAGGCAAGCGGCGGCGACTTCGGGTGCCGGCCGCTTGGCGTGAAAGTCATGATGCGCAGGGGTGATCAGGTGCTGTTTGGCAAGCGAGCCAAGTGGACATCGCACGCAGCCGGGCAGTGGGAACTTGCTCCCTCTGGCGGGGTCGAACCGGGTCAGCAGCCAGAACAGACTGTGCGGGCGGAATTGCGAGAAGAAGTGGGGGTTGATGTATCGGGCCCGGCGATTGCCCGCGCCGTGATGTTTGATCCGGAGGCCAAGAGCTGGGAAGTGGTGTTTGTTCTTGAGGCCGAGCATGGTTCGTTCTCGCCAGAAACGGGAGAATACGAGCAATTGATTTGGGCTGAGCCGTCAACGCCACCCGGCGAATTGACAGCGATCGCGCAGCGAATGCTCAAATATTTGTGTTGATGGGCTCGCGAACTGCTCAGGCAGACTTCGCGTCAAGCCAGTTGGCAACGCTCTTGAGATCATTTGCGATCTGCGGTGTGATGCGGATCGTGAACTCTTGGCCGGCTTCGCATCGTTGCAAACGTGTGGCACGCTTGCG
>JABJQE010000175.1 GCA_018663565.1 Phycisphaerae bacterium | reverse complement strand
GAATGGGCTGAAAACTGACGACATCGCCGTGTACAGACAGGCTTGGCAAGGGCTGTGGCTTCATGCCACTACCCAAACTGACAACCTGACCAGTCCAGCACCCATCGTTCGTGGGTTCAAGCGTAAGAACCAGATCTTGTGAGACAGCACCGGGAAGCGTAAACGCGCCCTTCCATCGACCAGCCATGTCAATTGTGTCGCCTATACCGATGCTCGCCAACAGACACGCAAGGCCGAGCGATATCATGCCTCTGATTCGCGAGCGAACTCAACCTCAGGCGCATCGGCCCAAAGTTCATCAAGGTCGTAATACGCGCGGCGAGCAGGTTCAAACAGGTGCATCACGATATCAATGAAGTCAACTACGACCCAGGTTGAGGCTGGATCGGCGTTGGTCCGGAACCGTTTCCGGCCGAACGTCTCGCCAAGATCTTCAAGATCATCGGCAACCGATCGAACCTGCCGGTCACTCGTGCCCGATGCAACAAGCACATAATCAGACATTTGACTACGTCCTCGCACATCAAACAACCGTACGTCTGTGCAATGTCGATCCATCGCCTCTCGGGCCGCAGCAATCGCAAAGGCCCGTGAGCTGCCATCTCTGGAAGGCGCACAGGCCTCGGACATTGCGTCCGAGGCCTGTGGCGAGATTCCATGTGAATCAGTCATTGGCTCAACCCAGTCCAAGAGCCGACTGTATTGATGGTCCGTAGTGGACGACCAGTCCAGCAAACACCACCGAAACAATCGCGATGAGTTTGATGAGGATGTTGAGCGATGGGCCAGATGTGTCCTTGAATGGATCCCCGACGGTGTCACCAGTCACGGATGCCTTATGACAATCAGAGCCCTTACCGCCATGGTGGCCAGCCTCAATATACTTCTTTGCGTTGTCCCACGCGCCACCTGCATTCGCCATGTAGATGGCCAATGCAAAGCCGCTCGTGAGCCCGCCGACAAGCAATCCCATTACGCCCCCAACTCCAAGAATCAACCCGACAATGATTGGGGTCACGATCGCCATGATCGATGGAATGACCATCTCTCGCTGGGCACCGGCGGTCGAAATCGACACGCACTCTTGATAATCGGGATATGACTTTCCGTTGATGTCCACATGCGTGGGCCAGTTCATTGGATCAGCCACTTCTTCTTCAGACATGCCATCAGACTTGAACTTGTTTCGCATCAGTGAGAACTGACGGCGGCATTCATTCATCATCTGGTAGGCAGCACGCCCCACGGCGTTCATCGTCATCGCGCAGAACACGAAGGCCAACATCACACCAAGGAACAGACCGCCAATTACGCGGGGATTCATGATCGAGATGTCATAAAAGGCCGCCATGTGCTTGAGCGTGGCCTTATCTGCCGGCACTAGATCGAACTTCACGCCGTTAGCGGTGACATCATACGCACCAGCAAGTGCATCCCAATGCCCTACCGCCTTCACAGATTTTCCATCGGAGAAAAGGTTGCCAACACCCTCTGCTACAGCATTCGATGCCAAGAGAAGCGCACCACCAGCAGCAATATGGTCACCAGCCTCGGCAACCATCTTGAATTCGCCATGTCCTTCAGACGTGATGTACAAGGTGTGATCACCCGCTTCACTGAACGAACCGGCCAAGCTCGGATGTGCGAAGGCCTTGGCCCCATCCACGTTGACATCTTCACCAGCAGCTGAAACGATCGCCGATGGGTTGTCCACGACGAGTTTCTCTACGACCGAACTCTTCACGACGATGGCATATGCAGCAAGCAGTGCCATAGCAGTCAAAGCAGCCGAACCGATTGCGAAACCCTTGCCTGTTGCGGCAGTTGTGTTGCCAAGCGAATCGAGCATGTCAGTTCGTTCACGTACGTAGGATGGCTGCCCTGTCATTTCAGCATTGCCGCCTGCGTTGTCGGCGATCGGGCCGTATGCATCGGTTGCAAGCGTAATGCCCAGCGTGCTCAGCATGCCAACTGCGGCGATGCCAACGCCGTACAAGCCGAGCAGGAAGTGTGTGTTTCCGCCGCAGACACCAAAGGCAATGAGAATGGCCACAACGATGATCACCAATGGAGCCCAAGTTGACTTCATGCCTTCAGCGATACCGGCAATGATGACGGTCGCGTGGCCAGTCTGCGTCTGCTCAGCGATACGCTGCGTTGGAGGATGCTCGTAAGACGTGTAATACTCAGTCGCAAAGGCGATGATAAGACCAGCTGCGAGGCCGGTGACAATGGCCAGCGATGGCTGCCACCATTCGAATACGCCCCCGGTTCCGAAGAGCAGATAGAAGAGCACACCGGCGCCGACCATCACAAGGAAGGACGCAAACCATACGCCCATGTGCAGTCCACGCAGCAGTTGACTGAAGGAAGCGCCTTCCTTCGCCCGGACGACAAAGACGCCAAGCAAAGAACAAATGATGCCAATGCCAGCGAGTGCCATCGGGGCCACTGCGAGCTTCATTGCCCACTCAGAGCCCAGTCCACCTGCGAACGCTGCCGTAGCACCGATCGCCATAGACGCGAGAATCGAGCCGTAGTATGACTCGTACAAGTCAGCGCCCATGCCAGCCACATCGCCAACATTGTCGCCAACGTTGTCCGCAATTGCAGCAGGGTTTCGTGGGTCATCCTCAGGAATGCCCGCTTCGATCTTGCCAACCAGGTCAGCACCAACATCAGCCGCCTTGGTGTAAATACCACCGCCGACGCGAGCAAACAGTGCCTGAGTTGAGGCACCCATGCCGTAGGTCAACATGACCGCTGTAGTCAACTCAAGTGATTGCTCTGGGAAGAACGAGGTCCAGATCAGGAACCACGCGCTCACATCAAGTAGCGCGAACCCGACAACAACGAGGCCCATCACCGCACCACTGCGGAAAGCTACTGTCAAACCAGCATTGAGTGAATTCTTGGCTGCGAATGTCGTTCGCGCCGAGGCGTTTGTCGCCATCTTCATGCCGAACCAACCACATAGTCCAGAGAAGATGCCGGCAATTGGAACACCAATGGCAGTGGCCTTTGGCTGGATGCCAAGGAAGCCCAGAGCCACGAGCACGCCAATGAGCACGACAAACACAATGGCAACGACCTTGTACTGTCGTTTCAAGTAGGCCATGGCGCCTTCGCGAACAGCTTCAGCAATCCGGATCATCTCCGGTTCGCCTTCGCTCTTACTCATTACGCTACGGCTGAATATGAATGCAGCGATCAACGCCAAGATGGCGGCAATTGGTGCAATGAACCAGACCCATGCATTATCGATAATGGCCTGGACGCCATGGGTGGCGATTGCAGGATCGGTCGTCGAAAGAAGCAGCGTACTCACGGATAGCACTCCTCAGTCATCGCACAATGGTTGCCACACAGGACAACGACATATTGCGCGTCGAAGGTATTTGGATTCCTAGGAACTAGAATGACGTGATCCATCACTGGACCATCGCTAATTACACTCATGAATGGAAACTCAGCGCCCGCCGCCACGTGGGCCGCCGCCGCCGCCGCCGCCCGGGCCGCCCGGGCCGCCGCTACCACCACGGCCACCACTTGGACGTGGTTGTGGCTGTGGGTCATTCAAGCGTTGCACGCGAGCAATTGCCTTTCGCATCGCGCGACGACGACGCTCGGATGGCTTCTCAAAGTACTGCTTTCGCTTGACGTCTTTGGTAAGACCTTCTTTTTCGCAAAGCTTCTTGAATCGGCGGAGCATCTGATTGACTGACTCGCCGTGTCTGGATTTGATCCGAATTGCCATGGGCTTGGGGCCTCTCCTCAAGGGGAAAATCAAGCCGCGTATTAGAACGGAAATCAGTCCTTCTGCCAAGGGCGGATTGTCGTGTACCGTAGGAATCATGCAAGTTGTCGTCGATGCCTGGAATGTGCTCCATGTGCAAGGAATCCTGCCGCCCGGGCTCGCTGGACTCGATTTGGCGGGCCTTGGACGCCTGATGTTGGCCTCACGATGGCGTGAGGGCCACATTAGTCTGGTCTGTGATGGAGCCCCTCAAAGCCGCCCGAGGGACGTCCCGAGCCCGATTCACCTCATCTGGTCCGGGGTGGACCGCGAAGCGGATGATGTCATTGAGACATTGATTACCGATTCGACGACTCCGCGGCGACTGGTCATCATTTCTTCGGACAATCGGCTTCGACGAGCCGCAAGACGACGACGGTGCAAGCACCTCGCATCTGATGACTTTCTCAGGACGATTCTCGATGACCTCGCCTACGCGACAGGCGGTCCGGAGACTACTGAACCTGCAGATCCAGTCGCTTCCCCACCGAGCAAAAAGACGTGGCATGACCAGTTCGGAATGACCGAGGAAGACATGCGTGCCATCGAGAAAGAAACGGCGGCGGAGAATTTTGACGATCTTGATGTGGGCCCCCGGCCTAAGGCAGCGCCTCCCCCACCAGATCGCCAAGCCGCGGCTTCGCCAAGCCCGAAGAAGCCACTCGTGTCCTTTCCCTCAGATCTCATCGAGCAAGCCATGCGGATTGCTCGGGGTGAATCGCCGAGCTAGGGCCACAGTCGCTCAGTCGTCCACGACTCGCCATTGGCATCCGGTGTGAAGATAATCCGATCGTGCAATCGGTCATCGCCCTCCTGCCACAGTTCAACGCGATCAAGTGACACCCGCAGGCCAGTCCAATGAGCTGGGCGCGGAACATCGGACCCAAGTGGATACTGCATTGCGGTTTCAATCACGCGTTCTGCCAATTCTTCGCGGCTCCCGAGCGAACGCGATTGCTCACTTGCCACAGCGCCAATCTTGCTCCCCCACGTCCGAGATGCAAAGTACGCATCGGCCTCTTCATCCGTCACCGGGGACACGCTTCCTTCGATACGAATCTGACGGCCAAGAGCGTCCCAGTGCAGAAGCAATGCTACCTTTGGATTCGCCGTGATCTGCTCACCCTTGCGGCTTTGCACATTGGTGTACACCACTGCCCCGCGCGCATCGAGCCCTTTGAGCAACATCATTCTCGCTGATGGTTGTCCGTCTCCGGCGGCCGTCGCAAGCACAACTGCATTGGGATTTGGCTTGCCGGAAAACTGCGTTGCCTCGTCAAGCCATTGAAGCATGGCCGGAACTGGATTGCCAGGCAGCGCGTCCATATCAGCAAGTTCAAAGCCCTTGGGAAGGCTCATGCTTCAGGGTGACCCGGAGCGCCAGGCAAATCAAAGGTGGCCTCGGACTGCGCAGCACGGAATGCGAGATACCGCTCGCGAATATTCTCATCTGAGAGAGCCAGAATTGAAGCGGCGAGCAACGCTGCGTTGGTAGCACCGGCGGAACCTACTGCGAGCGTTCCAACTGGTATGCCCTTGGGCATCTGGACCATGGACAGGATTGAATCAAGACCATCTGTAGACCACGCCTTCATGGGGCATCCGAGCACGGGAAGATGTGTCAGGGCTGCAGCAACTCCGGCAAGATGGGCAGCGCCTCCAGCAGCGCAGATCAAGATTCTGAGGCCACGCGTTTCGGCGGTCCGGCAATAGTCCTCGAGCCTCGCCGGAGCTCGGTGGGCGGAAATGACGTTGCATTCGTGGGGGATGCCGAGCTCGGTGAGGGTGGACGATGTGTTTTGCATCGTTGGCCAGTCGGACTTGCTTCCCATGAGGACGCCTACTTGGGCGTTATTGGTTGTTTTGTAGTTGGGCATATGTGTTTGGTTTTTGTTTTTTGAGGGCGGTGCTGGGTGAGGGATTTGGAGCAAGAGACAGGAGACCGAGCCGTTCGCTGCTCGACTCTCTGTTGGCGGCCCGTTGGCCCGCCAACAACTGGGGATCCAAGATTTGAACTTGGACTAACTGATTCAGAGTCAGTCGTGCTACCGTTACACCAATCCCCATTGGAACGGGATCCGAATCATAGCAAACGCCCCGCAGCCGGATTCGGCTGCGGGGCGTTCTGAAATCAAAGGTCTATGAAGAAGACCAATCACATACCCTCATTCGCCTGGACTTTGGCAATAGGTCGTGATGGTGGCTGGAATGCAGCCTGGAACTGCTGAATCATTGCGTACCAGTCCTTCACATTGGTCTTGATACGAATCTGATCCCAGGTCGTTCCTTCGGTCGAACCAACCGCGGTCACCATAACTGGGCCTCCGGCTGGAGCAGCCAGAGGCAACATGGCGCCCATTGGTCCCATGATGGCCCGCGCAAATCCCATGCCGCCATTGATGGCTTCACGAATGTCCACTGCCATCGCAAAGGTTGGCGGTGCGAGTGTTTCGGCGAGCACCGCAGAAACCGCGTTGTCGGATCCACCTGCGCTGACGAGCGCACGGGCCGAGGCCAACTTGGCATTACCCATCACAGTCAGAATGTAGTTGCCTTCAATGAGATACCGAACTGGCATGCCGTCTGAGCTCATGACATCATCAATCATTCCCTGCACCATGGCCATCGGGTCAGGTTGACCTGCTGCCACTGGCGGCATCATGTCACTCATGCCAATTGTGTCCATCAACTGCTTCGCGTCAATCTTGATCGAGTAGCCAATGCCTTTCCCACGAAGAATCTCAATTGGCGTGGCGTTGACACCAAGGTCGGTAGCGAGCAATGCAGTCCAACCTCTTTGAATCGCAGCAAGCGAGGCTTCAGGATCGTCGGTGTCCATAACCTGCACAACGTCAAGCCCTTTGCTACCAAGCGAAACACCAAAGGCAACGCCGCTCTTCATGGTTTCGAGGCAAGATGTCCATACAGGCATCAGGGCTTCTAACTTAGCCTGAGCTGCTGGTGGGAACTGTTCGATGTCACTCTTGGACATCTCCATCATCATGGAAATGACACCGTGGTTCATCACGCCTGCGATCGGCATGTCAGCGGGAACAAGCCGCGAGAGTTCCTTAAGAGCAGGTGTTCCGGTGCTCACGAAAGCCTTGTCAGTTGGGACAATGCGAGCAAGAATGTCAAGATCAGCGCCATTGAGGTCAATACCTAAATCCCAAACGCTAATCATGTCCATGAACATCTTCATCTTGGCTACGTTTGCGGCCTGGGATCGAGCAATCATCGCTTCTTGCTCAGGCGGCAGTATGCCCTTGGGGAGTGGCTTCTGCATCATGGCGAGAAGGCCATCAATCTGCGACTTGAACTCCTTGATGGCCTTGACCTGATCGAAGCTTGCAGCGAGCGTGGCGTTCACCATGCCATTGCCCATCGTGCTTGGCGATGTTGGCAGGGTATAAGCACGGTTCGACAGGCATACCCAGTTCGTCTCGGGTAAACGCGTCAGGACCATTGTGGGTTGCGAGGATACGAGTCCATCGGCATCGGCCACTTCAAAGATAATTCCGCTCAGTGGATCGCCGGTCTCGGCGTCAGCGCCGCCCACAAAGACAGCTGCAGCGCCGTCAATCTTGACCCCGCCACTACCCATGCCACCGTTTTCTTTGCGAACCATCATGTTGAGCATGGTGGACGGGCCAGCCATCGCTACCATCATGGCCATCTGGGGTTCGACATCGGTCACAGTGGCCACCATGGCCTGCTGCATCTTCTGCAGTGAGCCGGAGTAGCCAAGCAGGAAACAATCTGCTGGGACCATGCGATTGATTTCCGCTGGAACCGTCGCGGCACCAAATGGGGCCGCAGCCACTGCTGCAGACAGGGACATCGCCATCGCAAGGCCGACCCCTCGGATCAGTAGATTCTTCATTGTGTGTACTCCAACTCCCGGAACTTCTCTTCGACAGTGCTACGACACGCGCGCGGCGACCAACGATGATAGGGCATTGCTTATTGGTAAAGTGGCTGGTGGCGTTCAGTTTCGCCGCTGGGCACCAAGCTGAACGACACGCTGGCCGGGCACACAAGTGATTGTCCTGCCACCATTTAGTGGTGTAAATGTGCCGGTCAGATTTGCCGCAATTGGTGCCATACCATCGCCGCCATTTTGGCGTAAATCGAGGGTGAGCGCGTATCCAGGCAGATCAAACAGCGTCGGGCCGGCCCCGCCGGCGGCTTTCGCCGCATCAATATGCCAGGTCCGCCACGGCCGCTCAATTGACTCATCAAGCGGCTCCAACTCAAAATCAAATGAGCCGTCTACAAGAACGGGCTCACCCGCTCGGCCTTCAAAGAGCATTGCGTTGATATCGAGCATATCGGGATACCCATCAGCGTCGGTATCCCGTGGATTGGCCCCAACCATAATGATCAATCGATCAGCCGTCGCAGCTCGCCGCAGGGCGACGGTCTTGGGCTTTGGGCGAAGGCTTGGCTTGGGCCTCTCGGCTGGCTGACTGGAAGGCCCCATCAACGACTCACAACCACTGGCGCACACCACGAGATACAACAGGACAATGACTCGCAGTGTCATGGGGACGGAGCTTCTTCAGCCTGCTCGGGCGCAATGATCTTTTCAAGATCTCGCAGTTCAAGGTTGTAGCCGTCTCGATTGAAGAGCCCCATTCCCTCAATCTCTCCACGCTTGATCTGCTCTAGCAATTCATCTGGCAAAGTGATGCGATCGACTTGTCGATTCGTCAATTCTTCAATTCGATCAAACGCTGCCGGACTGGTAATCACATGGGGCGTCAACACAATGACGAGTTCGGTTCTGCGAAGTTCCTCGTACTGGCTACTGAAAAGCATTCCCAAGAGTGGGATGTCGCCCAAAATCGGAATCTTGTCTTCGTGATAATCGTAGGACTCGTTGATAAGTCCACCGATCACAATTGTTTGGCCGTCACGAACTGTCACTGTGGTATCTGCCGTGCGCTGAATAATACGGGGGGTCTCAACGCCCACAGCAGGATGATCTTTATCAGCTGATACCTTTGAGAGCGTCGGCTGCACTTTCATTCGTACATATCCGTCAGGATTGATCGAAGGTGTCACGCTCAGAATGACGCCGACTTCCTTCTCCTCAAGGGGAACACTCGTCAGGCCGGTATCAAATGTCTGAGCGCCCACCGGCACATAAATGATCTCACCAACATTGATATTGGCAGGCTCATTATTCGCGGCGATGATAGATGGATTGCTCAAGATATGAAGACGTCCCTGGTTCTCGAGTGCCTTGAGCACAATGCTGAAGTCAGATATGCCAAGGGTCATTGATGGCAAGCCACCAGCGATGCCAGCGGGGAATGCCGACAGTGACATATCGAATGCAAACGACCCGCCGGTCTTGCTCATGTCGACGCCCCAATCTACGCCACCATCAAGCGTGACTTCAGCAAGGAGTACCTGAATGAGCACTTGCGGGGGATCGACATCAAGCTCTTTAATCACGTCCTTGATGCTACTCATGTATCGCGGACTTGCACTGACGAGTACTGAGTTGGACTTATCGTCACCGCGAATCGTGATCTCGCGTTCGAGCAGTCGCGTTGCAGAGCCAAGTTGCTGCACACCGATTGTTTCAATAAGTTTCTGCTGCTCGGTCTCGACGAAGTCGCCAAGCACATCAGCCACGCCGCTCGCCGTGGCATTGCGAAGTTGATATAGGAACGTCTCTCGCTCATTGCCATCAATGGCATCAAGCTCGTCGATCACCGAGGCCACCAAATCGAGATAGGCCGGTGTTCCCGAGACAATAAGACTGTTCGTGCGGCTATCCACGGTAATGGCGAGTTGCTGCCGCGGATCGGGGACGGCCGTCAACTCAGTTCCTGAGAAGTCAACAAACTCCTCGGCCATGCCGCCCCCAAGATCTGCGACTTCGGCAGATTCGCGTGGCTTGAGAACAAGCAAGTCGTCGCCCTGTCCAAGCTGGAACAGATCTTTCAGCAACTTGCCCATGGCCGCTGCGTCTGCGTTTTCCAACTTGAAGATGCGAACATTCTTAGACCCAACAGATGATTCATCGAGATCACGAATCATGTCAATCAATAGATCCATTGAATCGCTCGGCGCCTTCACGATAATTGTATTGGTCCGAATATCCGGTGTGAGGTTGATGGATTCTCGCAGCGCGGTACTGACTTCCATCTCGCTACCACTCTCCGCGCCTTCGGCCTGCCGAACATACTGAAGAACCGTAGCACGGTCATTTCGGCGTCGCCCGCGAACGCTCCGGCCAGAGATCACGTCCTCAATCAATCGCACGGTCTCGAGTGCATTGGCACTGGTCAGTGGCACATGCTGAATCTCAACAACTGAAGATGGTGATGTGCCGTCGAGACGCCCCACGAGCTTTCGAATCTCGGTAATGTCTGTACTTGAGGCGCTCACCAACACAGCGTTGAGCCGCGTATCTGCGGTAACCCGAATGGCACCATTCCCTCTCAGGCGGTTGGCCTCTTTGACATACAAGTCATCAAGCATCTCAACCATGGCGGCAGCATTGGTGACTTCAAGCGTAATGACCTCGAGCTCTCGACCTGTCCCGCGTGCCTCCTCGGCACTTTGCAAGACTTCAAGAAGCCCCTCAATGACCTCAAGGTTCTCACGGCTCGCGGCCACTATCAAACTATTCGTCCCGCCATCTGGCTGAATCGAAACACGATCGGTGGGTGTGGCAGATTCGCCGAGGCTTCGCTGTCTCTCTCGCATGAGTTGCTGCAACCGCGGAGCAAGACGTTCAGCCTGAGCTGTTCCATTGACAGGTAGCAGATGCAACCCAATGGCGGGATCTGTTGGGGCGTCAGCGAGTTTTGCAACAAGGTCTCGAATGGCTTCAAGGTCATCTGGACCGGCCGAGACAAGCAAGCTATTGCTGCGAGCATCAACAAGCACCAGTGGGACTTGGGCACTTCGCACATTGGCCGGAACATCCGAGTACCGCCGTTGCATCACTGCATCAATTGTCGCAGCAACGCGAGATGCGTTCGTTCGGTCCGCAGGTATCACTTCAACAAGGCCCCGTTGCACGAGTTCGGATCCGTCCAGCTCGTTGATCAGCCGCTCGACGACCCCAAAGGCATCCTGTCCGGCCGCAATGATGAGCGAGTTCGTTCGGTCATCGGTCATCACGGTGACTCGCTGCAAATCTGCAGTGTCTGGATCAACTCGGCGCAGCCGCTCAAGGCGGGCGTCCATCATGCGTTGGATAATTGATGCCATCCGAGATGGCGTGGCATTCTCAAGTTGCACGCGACGAATTTCTTGGAAGTCTGGTGGCAATGGTGAGTCAAGCGACTTCAAGATTGCCTCGAGCATCGAGAAACTACGACCGCTTGTAGTCACAATTAATGTGTTGGTTCGTTCATCGGCCTGTACTGACACGCGGTCTTCGCGGTCGAGCACGCCTGATGAGACCTGCTGATCAAATAGACGCGCCACTGTATTGGCCACTTGTGATGCAGAAGCATGCTCGAGCGGGAAGAATCGAACAGTTGCGCTTGGCGAGGCATCTTCGGTGTCGAGCATGCGAACCATCTCTGCCGCGAGATCCAGGTTCTCTTGCGAACCGACAATCAGCAGAGCGTTGAGTGTCTCGTGGGGAACGATTGTCAACTCATGCATTGGCCGGAACACATCCGACTCAATCACATAAGTGCCTTCTGCTCCGAGCATCCGGAGTCGGCCAGCTTGTTTTTGCATTGATGCGGCGCCCGGGAAGTCGTCGGCACCATCAACAAGCACACGATGCAGCAGGGTCGCCAATTCATCCGCATCGGCATAGTCGAGCATCACAAGTTTGGTGTCGAGCCAACCACTTGACACTTGTGAATCAAGTCGATCAACGAGAACCTCAACGGTGGCAACCGCGTCGTCCGTGCCCGCCACGATGACTGTATTTGTTCGCGTGTCAACCGTCATGGCGACATCGCCAAGCAATGCCCGACCAAGAATTCCGGCCGGAATGCCCTTGATACCCGATCCGGGCCGCACGCCGAGACGCTTGCCCTGCGAGAATAATTCATGAACGATGCGAGAGAACTCATCAGCCGCAATATTGTCGAGTGGAAGAATGCGTACCGTGACCGCATCGGTCAACGGAAGTTGGTCAAGCATCTTGACGATGGCCATGATGGCTCTCACGTTGGCGGGTGTCGAACTCACCAATATGGCATTCTGGGACTCGTGCGGAATGACCCGAATAGGCTGCGTCAGATCAAGACTGATATCAGCATCATGAACACCCTCACCAAGCATCGACAACCGACGAACTTGTTCCTTCACGGCCTCTGCAAGTGGAGACCCACTCTGCTGATCGGCGGGATCAAGAATCTGGGTCAACACCGCCGCGACTGCGGTCGCTTCTGCGTTTTGCAGATCAATCATCTGCATTCGGGCCTCTGAATCAACAGGCTCAACATCGATTGACTTGACAATCGATGTGATCGTGTCACGATCCGTCGGACTTGCAAGCACCATTACTGCGTTGCGACCCTCAAGCGGCGTGATCGTCATAGGCTCGGCGAGCACACTGCTTCCGGTACTGCTATCGATTTCCTCATCGAGGTTCATGGCCTGCACAACTCGCTGCACTTCTTCTGGAGGAATATTGGCAAGCTCAATGATGAAGACGCCTTGCTCACCTGGAGGTGACAACGCATCGATTTCGGTCAAGAGTGATGCAATAACGGCCATTGACCGATCGGGCGCAGTCACAACCAATGCATTTGATCGGGGGTCAGCGGCAATCCTTGCGGTGACGGCCACAGGATCGCCGCCCGCTGGATCTTGCATGATGGTTCCACGTGCTACGCCACGGTCATCGAGCCCAAGCGAGGTCCGCAAGATTTCCATTGCCTCCACGGCCCTTGCGTTGTCGAGCGCAAATGTCTGCACAATTGACTCGCCTTCGCCGGAATCATCGAGCATGGCGATAAGACTCTTGATCTCAGCGTGCTCCTCCTCAGTGCCAGAAACTACAAGCAGGCGACGTACGGAATCAAACCGCACTTGCATGTCATGCCGTGCTGAAGCCCCCCACCCGTCGCCAGTATCAAAGAGATCAAAGAGAACCCCCCGAACGAGCTCAACCGAAGCGCTCTGAAGTGGAAAGACCTTGATAGTCCTGGCGTACCCAGCGGCCGTCGGTTGATCAAGCACTGCAATCACTTGTTCAACGGCAGCGAACGTATCGCCATACCCAGTCACCACAAGGGCATTCAAGCGTTCATCATGCATTACCACAGTCTTACTTGCTGAATTCGTTTGCCCAGAGCGATCAAACATCCACATCCCGCCGTAGGTGAGTTCCCACACCATGCTCGAAACTTCTCCGGCGATGTCTCTGGCATCAGCATGCTCGAGTGGGAACAGTCGAATCTCAATCTCTTCACTCGCGGAAGGCGAGTCAATCTGCGTGACCAACTCTTGTAAGGCCGCAAAATCGTCATCCCCCGCTGCAACAAGCAGGACCTTGGCGGCCGCATCGCCAACAACAGTTATGCGACGAGCGCCACCTCCAGAAATGCGAGCACGGTCGTCATAGAGTTTCTGTAGCGCGGATGCCACTGTGGCGGCATCGGCCCGCTTCATGGCAATGGTCCGAACCTGATACTCCTCCGTAGCATCACGGTCAATCTCGGCGAGCAGGCTGTCAATCTCACGGGACGTTTCAGCATCAGCCCGAACCAGCAACAGCCCTGAGGCATCATCAGCCAAAATAGTGGTCGTACTTGCCTTCGCGCCCCGACCGTCCACAACAGCTCTTGTCAGTAGCCGGGCAGCCTGAGATGGCTTCGCACGCTTGAGAGCAATCGTTCGCAGCGGAGGCAATGACTCACCGATCGGCGCATCAAGTTGCCCGATCAACTCCGAAACCTCACGAAGTTGCGACGCATCGGCCGTCACAAGCAGTGAGTTTGTTCGCACATCAGCGGTAACCTCCGGCCGGAGCTGTGAAATACCGGTCTTCGACAACGCGTTGAAACGACCTCGCAAGACGCTGCGGAGCGTGCCAGAAAGGCTTCCTGCATTGGCGTGCTCGAGAGGAAAGACCTGCAGCGTCGCGGTTGTCACGACTGGCGACTGATCCATCAGCTCCACATACCGATCCAGAAACGGAATCGCTTCTGGCGGAGCCATTACAACGAGCGAAGCACTTTGAGGGTCAGCGCTTACTTGAATGCGGTCTGGCCGGAATGTGGCTTCGACCTCCTCTTCACCGCCAAGCAATGTCACCGCAAGATTACGAAGACGCCCCGATTGCAATGAACGCGATGTGCCCTGCAAGAGCCCGTTCAAGTGCGCCGCAGCACGATCCGCCCCGCCGCTCGTAAGCGGATACACCTTGACCACGACAGCGCGATCATCGGCTGGCGTGGCAACTGCTTGAATCAACGCTGTAACGGTCTCGAAGTCTGCATCTGTAGCTGTAATCAAGAGCGCATTTGTGTCCTGGTCAACAATGACCGATACCCGTCGCGAAAGGTCGCCTTGCTTGCCAGATGCTGGTGTGATCTGCCGCATCGACTGCGTAAGCAAGCCAACAAGCCGCACCGCGTTTACTCGGTCCCCAAGCTCAATACGCCGTAGGCGGCCGGGGGAACTTGGCAATTGCGACATGACTTCGCTGAGCAATGCCCGAACGCGAGCAACGGCACGTTCGCCACCGATCAATATGAGGCTATTACTCGCCGGGTCAACGGCTATTGATACCTCTGCATCGGGTGAGGTTGCACCAAATGCACTCATCGCGAGGAGGAACCGGGGCGACATTGGCCAATTATTGCTGCTCTGCGCGGGAGGAGCCTCACCAAGAAGCTCTTCAATCGTGATGACCTCTACGGGGGGGCTTCCGTTCTGCTCGAGCATTCGCTTGAGTGTTTCAGCAATGTCCGCCGCCGATCCCTGAGATGGATCAATCGGGACCATTTGCATGCGCCGGCTACTCGTGAGCGCCGCAGCATCAACCCGCCGAACGATGTCGTCGATGGCCTTCATTTGATCTGCGCTAGCGCGAATCAAGAGCGTGCCACTTGCGCGATCAACACGAACCACCGGCGCGCGATCCCCCTCAGTGCCCGCAAAGACAGCTTCAATACTCGCGGCGAGTTCAACGGGGTCAGCATTGCGGACTGGCACTACTTGCACACCACGCACCGAAGTTACTGATGCTTCTCCAGCAACAGCGTCGAGTTGCTTGGCCATCTCTGCTGCCGCGGCAAGCTCAGGCCCTCGCCCAGCAATGATGATGGCATTGAGCCGCTCATCTGCGGCTACGCGGACGCCCTCTGATTCATCTGGCATAGGCAAGCGGAATCGCAATCTGTGCGCCCGCTCTGATTCCGTCAGCGAGTTCTGCCCAAGCAGTTCCGTCATCATCGGTGCCACTTGCTCGGCGCGAGCGAGCTTCAAGTACACCGTCCGAACCTGGACATCGTCGCGGGCGACACCCGTATCGAGGGCGTTGACAATCGTCTGCACGTGACCGATTTGATCGGGAGTTCCCGTCACCAAGAGTGCTGTGCCCGATGGAGCCGCGGCCACCGAGGCCATCGTTCGGCCAGGATAGAACATGGCCCGCGCCGCAAGAGCGCTTTGTACGGACGTTGCCACCAATTCAGCATTGGTGCCTTGCAACGGCATCACCTGCACGTCGGCACCAGCGACACCCTCACGTGGCTGGTCAAGCTGAGCAATAAGCGCTGTCGCGACTGGCATCAATAACTCTGGTGCGCTCACGATCAGCCTATTGGTGTCCGGCTCAGCCACCACGGTTGGTGACGGGATACGAATGCCCGCTTCGACAGCGATTCGCAACTCGTCTGGCCAACGTGTTTGATCGAGCAGCATTGGACGAATAACTGCTTGCATGGCCCTCGCGTCACCATTCTGTACTGGAATGATGCGAAGATCTGCGCGAGGCGCGGATGGGGTTGCCGCATCAAACTCCTCAATCAACTTCTCAATACGGCCAAATGCCGCAGGTGGACCGCTTACGACAAGTGTGCCGCTTAGGAGTTCAGGCGTCATCGTCAATTCGGCCTGCCGGGCGTCCCGCTCTTCAACCAGCATGCCTTGCGTATCAAGTTGCCTTAACATCGAGACAAGCGAGCTGAGCCGTTTTCGATCGACGGTGTAGGTCCTGATCTCGCCACGATCCCGCTGGGACCGGTCGAGCTTCGAGACTAGTTCTTCAAGACTCGACATCCGGTGCAGCGGCGCTTCAACAATGAGCGAGTTGGTGCCACGGTCTGCCCGGACCAATACTTCGCGAGGCTCCTGTAAATGCACGAGTGGTCGACCGCGACGATCAACGGGTGCCGGTGGTTGCGGGAACATCTGCTCAATCGTCTTGGACAAATGGTCCGCATTGGCAACCTTTAGTGGGAAGATTCGGATCTCGCGACCATCAATATCGTGCCGCTCAACAGTATTGAGCTGCTCCACAATGGCTTCAATTTCCGGAAGCAAGTCGGCGTGCACCGAAACCAAGAGGGTTCCAGTTGCGGCATCGGCCGTGATACGTACTGGCCGAGCGGCGCGATCTCGCGCGGGGCGAGCTGCGTATTGATTCGTCAGTGTTCGGGCGAGCCCACTCGCATCGGCAACCTTCACCTGCAAGATTCGAAGCGGCGGCGTGTCCGCAGGATCTGCTACGTCGAGCGACTGAAGCAAACCACGAATGGCTTGCTGCTGCCGGTCAGTACCTGTCACCAACAATCCGTTGACCTCGTCAAACGCTTCGATTGACGGCAGCATGCTTCCATCTGCAAGAAGCGATCCGCGTGTGCTCGCAAGATCACTCAGCAGTGTTGCCATCTCAAGCGGTGACGCAAACTGAAGCGTCAGTACGCGTGTTGCTCTTGGGGGCCCGGCAAGATCGAGATACCGGCGCAAAGCCTGCTCATATAGCGCAACTGATTCAATGCTTCCGGAGAGCACAATCCGATCACCACTGCCGTCTAGTTCAACGCGAGGTCGCGTTGTGCTGAACCCACCGCCACCCATCTCCAAAAAGGCGGCGTCAGCTTGGTCAATCACGGATGTTGGTGCGCCCCGCAACGGCATCACCCGGACAACCGAGTCGGCCGGTGTGGCGCGGTCAAGCGAGTCAATGATCGACGAAATCGTATCCATCTCACCTGGCGCGGCCGTGACAAGCAGCACGTCAAGAGAGTCAACATCCTTGACATCAACCTTTGTCCACGGCGTTCCATCGCCCGGCGTCAGGAGGGATTGCGCCGACGCGGCGACAACTCGACCGATGCGAGAAGGACGAACATGCCGCAGGACGAACTGTTTTGTTTCGCGTTCTTCAAGCACCGTCTCGGTCAAAGACTGTAGAAGTGACGCCATAGCCGACACGTCAGCGGGCTCGCCGACAAGACGGATAACCCCGGTGTCAGAATCCACGGCCATTTCCACTTCAGTCGGAAGGTCGTGCGTTGCAGCTAGAGTCGTATAGGCTTGCATCACTTCGCCAAACGAACTCGGGCGAATCCGAAGCGTGCGAATGGCGGGTACATCAGCACCACCGAGATCAAGCGCTTCGGCCATTCGAGATACCGCTGCCACATCGTCAGATGGACCGCTGAGCAGCAATGACTGTCCGTCGGGGGCGAGTCCGATCTTGACTCTCGCCTGCTGAGAAGGGCTCAAAATGCCCCTCAGGGCCGCCTGGACGGCCTTTGGGTCGGCTGACTCCAGTGGCAGTAGCTCCATGGCGAGTGTTTGGTTCTGAGGCCAATCGCCCTCGATCGCGGCAAGTACCGCGGCAAGTTCATTCACTTCACTACTCGGTCCAGTAATCACAACGCTCGATCGTTCGGGCAAGGCGACGAGTTGGGGCCGCCCGGTTTCAGGCATAGCTTGAATAACGGATTTGAGTCGCTTCACTGCATCCGCTGGTGAGATCACCGCAAGTGGAATAGTTCTCACTGTTCGCGCGCCGCTAGTACCACCTGGCACATCAAGCATGCGAACGACTTCACCAAGTTTGGCCAAGGAGTTTTGCGAACCCTTCGCGATGATGAGGCCTGCATGATCGTCGGCCGCAAATGTCAACCCGGCGAGTGATGTTTCTTCAACCTTCTTGAGCGCCCCCTTCTTGCCCGGCATGTACTTCTCGACCTTGATCGTCATGAGCTGAGTCAGTGGCTTGATCAGCGATGATGCCGCGACATTTGTTACCGGAAAAACTTCGACCAATCCGTCGGGGTCTTGTTGATCTAGCGCGTTAAGCATTTCTAGGAGCCGACGCGCGTTCGATGCCGTTTCGGTAATGACGACTGCATTCTGTCCGATCATTGCAACGACGGCGCCGTACTGACCAACCATCTGCGAAAGCTGTTTAGCCATTGGCTCGGCCATCGCGCTCTGAAGCGGGCGCACGACGGTCACCAATGTGTCGGGTGTCACGGCAGCGGGAAGTGTGCCAACAAATGTTGGAAGATCTTGGCGTTGCATATCATCGAGTTTCTCGAGATGCAACATCCCCTCAACAACTCGAATAGTTACATCACGAGATTGAAGCACCGTGTTCAAAACTTGAAGTGCAGATTCAAGACTGTGATCTTCTGGTGAGACGAAGTCGATGGTGCCCGCAGGCACTTCTGCATCAAGGACAACCGGCAAACCGCTCATGCGGTTCAGAGAGTCAAGCACATCGTCAATGGTCGCGCCTCGGAAGGCAAGGCGAATGGATGTTTCAGGCGGCGAAGCGGCCGCCCCTATCCCAAACGAAGATCCAGCCACAAGCAACGCGGCGCATGTCATCCACGCGTAGGCAGTACATCCTGTCAGCCTCATCATGCCTGTCCTCCTGACCGGCGTTTGGTTGTCGCGTCACAACGCGTACATGTCTCGTGGCAGTCTACCGTGCGATAGCCGTACGGTCCGAAAATGTCGCCCCTGGACCAACGAGCCACGTCGCACCCTCTCGGCGAAAAAGTGCCTCGTCAAATCCATCGCTGTCGACTTGATTGCCCAGATACACGCACCCGTCTAGGGCCTGACCAACGAAGAGTTGTCGATTTCCCCCTCTAGCAGCCCGCAGATGCACCTCATCAACACCCTCAATACGACCAACGAATATCACCCGCCATCGCTCCCATCCAGGCGGTGGCGGTTTCGCAGGGGCCCCAGGCTTGATCGGAGTAGCAATCACTGGAGCTGGTGGAGGCGGCAAAACAAAGGGACTTGCGCCTGCAAGGGACTCAGGCCACTCCACTGCTTGAGCATTTGGCATAGAACCTGGCTCGCGGTTGGGGATAAAGAGCGTACGAAGTTTGATCACCACATCAACCACTCCGCCCTTGCCCTTACCAACAACACGAAGCCCCTCTACCTGTCGAATCCAGGGCTCAGCCGACAAGGCGCTCAACATCGCGTTGAACTGAGGCCATGTTCCGGTGGCGCGAAATATCGCCGGTGCCTCGACGAAATCAACCTCGTCACGCATCACTTTCCCCGCGGCGCCTTTGAAGTCTCGTCGTCCGGGTGAATCAATGCTCTTCACGGGCGACGTGTCAACCGCCACATCAGATAGTCCCGCCGATTCTCCGAGTGTCGACAGGGCTGCCCGAAGCGCGTGATCAACCTCTTCTTGGGACCAGCCAAATGTCCGATTCGCGTATGCATCGAGTTTATCCTGTAACCGATCTTGCCCAAGCAAATCGGCGCGGCGTCGCTCAAGCGTCTTACTCGCGGAATCAATGCGTGCGTCCATCGCCTGCTGCGGACCAATCACCCACGACTGGACGGCCCAAAATACCGAGATCACAAACACAAGACCAACGGCTCCGCTCATCACCTTGAGTTTGACGTGGAGCGTCATGGCTTCGCCTCGGCATCAACAGGCTGCGACTCGGATTCATCCGGCGAGTGCAACCGAATGGTGACTCCAAACGGAAGACGATTGCCATCTTCGGTATCAGCGCCTGCAGTGGCGACATGCCAGGCTGTGTCTTCAACCCAGTGTTGCCGGAAAGCCTCGCCTACCTCTCGGCTCTCAGCTTCCGCTTCAAGCACAAGACGAGCGGAGGATGTTGGTTTCCAATCGCTGACCTTGCCACGCCGCGGCGCATCAATACCCTTGTAGTCCAATGCGGCGGACACCTCATCAAGTACCAAAGCACCTGCTGGTTGCAAGCGATCAACCGCCACCGCGAGATGATGCACCCAATCTGGCTGAACGGATGACCACAGGTCCAAATGAGCGAGTCGGTAGCGATCACGGTGATACCGCAACCACTTTGGCTCGAGCTTTGATCGTTGAAGGTTTATTGAATCGAGTTGCCGCTGCATCGACTGCACACGACTATTTCCCCACGTCCAAATGGTTCCAAAGAGCACCAGCAACACACCAGCGGCCGCTAGGCCAACTTGCCGTCGGCGCTCAAAGCGATGAGAAGCCTTTCGGGGAGCAGTAAAGTCAATAAGCGGGCGACTTGTGTGGTGAGCAATCAGCAGCCCAAGAAGTGACCATAATCTGCCGACGTCGTGATTCGCTTGGTCGACTCTCGCGTGGCTTGACAACACCGTCACAGGGGTATCTGTGATGTCGGGCATGGACCCTAGGATTCGACTGGTCAAGCCATCGGGGCCCATAAGTATCACTTGATCAATGACTGCTGCGCCGACCTCTGCTCGCCAACTCATCCACGTTCGTCGCGCTTCGCGAATGGCAGCCTCGGCCGTTTCTTCGTCGCTTCCGCTAGGCAACATGGCGGCGCGTGCAACACGCACATCACGACCTTCAAGCAAAGTAAACTCCGCACCGTCCCCACTTACATCAATGCATGCAATTCGACCGCCGTGCGGGTCAGCGACCAACTGGGCAGCTCCAAGTAACCGAAGTGACATACATCCAATTGGCCGCTTGGCCAATGCCATTCGCTTCTTTCCGCGTTGCAGCGATGACTCTGGCAATGCCGCGGCCAAGAGATTGGACTCTGCACCTGCCACATGATCGGACAAGAAATCGATGATGGCCTCGCCGCCATCAAGATGCAACTCATCTCGCATGGCAAGGTCGACCATGGCGGGCAATTCACCCTTCGAGGGCGTTTCGAGCATGAGCCGCTTGATCACGACATCGTCGCGGGACACAGCAAGCAAGCACCG
>JABJQE010000174.1 GCA_018663565.1 Phycisphaerae bacterium | reverse complement strand
TGGCCGAAGCGACGCTGCTGCATCATTGAGCCAGTGCACATCTTGTGTCTGCTCGAAGAGCCGCCGTTGATTATCGAGCATGACCGATGTACCACTTGGCACTGCGCCGTCATACAGTGATCGGCCTCGCACAAAGAGATTGGGATCACCTGCGGGCGCGTCCATCCAGCCTTGGTCTGCATCGAAGAACCGAGCTTTGGCCTGAGTCATGAGCACAATAGCCCATGCAAGATCTTCCTCATTTCCCGTTGCCTTGTAGAGCCGAAGGAGGCCACGCACAAGGAAGGCATAATCCTCGAGGAATCCCGTAATATCACTGACCTTCCCCGCACGAGCGGTTCGACGCAATCCACCATCTTCGGTCCACATCGCAGCCTTGATCCAATCAGTCGCATTCCTAGCGGCATCAAGGTATCGCTGCTCTTCAAGAATACGCCCGGCGTCCGCCATCCCACCAATCATCAATCCATTCCAACCAGCAAGAACTTTGTCGTCTGTGCTCGGCTGATCTCGGCGATCACGCCGAGCGAGCATTGCCGCATTGATCTTGGCTACCTGATTATCGAAGGCCAGCGCAGTCATGCCGAACTTCGCGGCGAGATCTTCGGGCGTTGCCGAGAGATACAGCACATTGGAGGCGGGCTCACCTGGGTGATGTGGATCGCGAAAGTTCGTACCCAGAGATAGTCCATACAACTCAATCGCAAAATCAGCCCAAGCTTCTGGGTAACCTGCTTCGGCAATGGCGGCGTGAATCTCATCACGTGTCCAGAGGTAGGACTGCCCTTCCCTCGCGTTGGACTCAGCATCTTGAGCGGACCAAAAGGCGCCAGTGTCATCAATCATTTCTCGCAAGACATAATCGAGTGATTCGGTCACAACCTCGGCATAGAACGCATTGGCCGTTCGCTCGTAGACCTCGGCGTACACCGAGGCGAGCATGCCATTGTCGTACAGCATTTTTTCGAAGTGCGGAACAAGCCACTTGCCATCGGTGCTGTATCGATGAAAGCCGCCACCCACTTGATCGTACATGCCCCCCATTGCCATCCGATCAAGCGTATGCATAAGTGAGGCCTGCACATCGGGCCTATCCCATGCCGTCTCGATCAGCATGTCCAGATGAACAGGCATCGGAAACTTCGGAGCGCCGCCATAGCCTGCATTCTTGGTGTCGTAGCCCGACATTACTTGCGATACCGCCGCTTCTACAACTGACGGATCTGGATTCTCTGGTACGGGCGTTGCCGCAAGCCGATTCACAACGGCATCGGCGATCTTGTCGGCCTGAGCGCGAAGTTCTGGCTGCTGCTCGGACCACGCCTGATGTATTCCAGACAACAGTTGCATAAATCCAGGGCGTTGGTCCTGTCCCTCAACGGGAAAGTACGTTCCACCGAAGAAAGGCTTGAGCGTGTCTGGCTCAAGCCACAATGACAATGGCCAGCCGCCGCGACGGGTCATGATCTGCACAGCCGTCATGTAAATATCATCGACGTCGGGGCGTTCCTCGCGGTCGACCTTGATTGGAATGTAGTACTCATTGAGCAGCGCCGCCACATCCGGGTTTTCAAACGACTCCCGCTCCATGACATGGCACCAGTAGCACGTTGAGTACCCAATGCTCAGAAAGATCGGCTTATTCTCACGCCGCGCTGCTTCAAAGGCCTCCTCGCCCCATGGGTACCAGTGGACCGGGTTGTAGGCGTGCTGCAGCAGATAGGGGCTGGTTTCATTGACGAGCGAATTGGCCGGAAAGGCGTGGCCTCCGGCTGCGTGATCATCAGACATCGCCGTGCCACTCCCCACACCCACCACAATAGCTGCCGCTACGGTTCGATAAAGGCATTGATTCTTCCTCATCGCCGAATGGTAGCGGAGCACGGCTTCGCCGAGGTGGCGACGACCCTCTTCGCAGGCGTGCGAAACCTCCTTTCCTAGATTCCCAATGAGTACGTGTCCGATAGACCACTTCATGCACCTCCTTTCCACTGTCACCGAATCCATGCTCTCAGGGACCCTTCCCTGGACACTCGCTGCTCTAGCCGTTGGAATCGTCCTGTGGGCCACCGGGGGCTGGGTGCTGCGTTCTGCTGTCGGAGCCATGGGGCTCGGACTCGGCGGGCTACTTGGCATGATTATTTGGGAGCAAACCCATATCGGGCCCGCATGGGTCGCCCCGGTCGTTGGCGGCATTGTCGTAGCCTGCGTTGCGCTGCTCGCCTACAAATTGCTTGCTGCCGCCCTGCTCACCATCACGCTAGCGATACTTGGCGGATCAGTTGCCTGGACCGTCTTGCATCTCACCGAAGCCGAAGTCCCCCCACCGCCAGTAGCTGGGCTCTTTGGCCTGCCGGTGGACAACCTCACGCCTGATTCACCAGACGACACCACGGTCTCCACCTACTCCCAGCGCAGCATCCTGCCAGTATCATTTCCACCTGTCATTAGCCAGCGAGCCATGGACCTTGCCAACCACGAGAAACTCATGCCATTTCGTGAGGCATGGGAATCGATGCCACCAGACCCGCGGCTCACTGTGCTCGCCGCAGCGGGAATCGCCGCGCTTGCCGGGCTCATCCTCTCGACCTTCTTCACAACTGCAGCGGCGGTCCTGCTCACGGCCACCGCAGGAGCCGGACTGGTGTTGACTGCCCTGCCGCGGCTGATGGACCACTGGAATATTGCGCCAGAATGGC
>JABJQE010000173.1 GCA_018663565.1 Phycisphaerae bacterium | reverse complement strand
TCCACTCTCGCGATGCGTCTCACCAACGTTACCGTTTCCGGATTCAAATCATTTGCCGACACTGTCGACTTCCAATTTGATGCGCCCAAGGTCGGCATCGTGGGGCCTAACGGCTGTGGCAAGTCCAATGTTGTTGATGCAGTCAAGTGGGTACTCGGCGAACGCTCAGCCAAGAGCCTACGCGGCGGCGCCATGCTCGATGTCATCTTTGCAGGGTCTGCCGGTCGCAAGCCGCTAGGCATGGCCTCAGTCACATTGACCTTCGAAAACCCAATCGTTGATGAAACGGCGACCATTGAGGCAGGCAGGCGTGCCCTTGCTATGGACACTGAAGTGGTTCGTGTCGGACGACGCCTCTACCGCGATGGCCGAAGCGAATACCTCATCAATGATCGCAAGGTTCGCCTGAAGGATGTCAAGGATCTCTTTCTTGACACAGGCATCGGCAACGCGGCCTATTGCATAATTGAGCAAGGCCGGGTGGCATCCATGCTGCAGGCAAGCCCCATTGAACGACGCACGATTCTTGAGGAAGCTGCGGGGGTCGCCAAGTTCAAACTGCGACGTGTCGAATCGCAGCGAAAGCTCGAACGCACCGAAGTCAACCTCGTCCGCATTCGTGAACAACTCTCCAGTACCGAACGTCGCCTGCGAATGGTCCGTGGCCAAGCCAAGAAGGCCCGCACCTTCAAGGAACTCGACGCGAGATACCGCACGGTTCGCCAAGATCTCGTCTTTGATCAATTCGACGAATTACAAAATCGATTGATCGGACTCACGAGCAGGCTCAGCGATCTCGGAACTCAGCGGGCGGCCATTGAAGCCAGCCTGATCGAGCTTGAGTCTATCCAGCAAGAGTCTGACATCCGCCGGCACGAGGCAGAGGAACAACGCCATTCGATCTCTCGCGAACACGCCGAGCAATCGGCGGCAGTGGATCGTGCGCAGCAACATATTGATTTTACTACGCGTCAACGTGCTGAAGCAACCGAACAGATCGCAACTGATCGTGTTGAAATGCGAGGCATCGACGCCCGGGTGAGCGAACTCGCCGACGAACTTGAGCGATATGCCGCCGAAGTTTCCCAAGTTGGCTGCCATCTCGAAGAGACCGAGTCCAAGATTGGTTCCTTGACCAATGCTGCTTCTGAATCAAGCCGAGAAGTTGAATCGACGGCCACGACGCTACGAGATGCCCGACAATCACGTGACTCGGTATCAGAGCGACACGCCGCGGCTCAGTCCAACAGAACCGCAACAGACGAACGCCTCAAGTCCGTCGACGAACAAATCACAAAGAGCGAGCCTCGCGTCGCTGGAATAGCCCAAAACATCACAACGGCTGTGTCGAAACGAGAGTCTTGCACTGCATCACTTGAAACGGTCCGCGCCAAGGTCGCCTCGGCCGAGCATGATCTTCGTCGACATGACGACGATGCTGTTGATCTTGGACAACGCCATGATGCCATTGCCGATGCGCTTGCCGATGTACGGCACGACCGGGCATCCGCTGGATCACGCTTGCATCTACTCGAAGAAATGCAGCATGCCAACGAAGGTCTTGGCGATGATGTGAAGCGTGTGCTCGAAGAACACCCCACTACAGCAGTCGGCGTGCTCGGCGACGCCATTCGCACCGATCGAGAATGGGCCGCATTGATCGAAACCGTACTTGGCCGCGACGTCGAAGTCGTGATGACGCCCGACCTAGCATCTGCAGCCACCCTTGCGGATTGGTGCCGGGAACATGAGCTCGGCCTTATGGTCGCGGTTGGCGAACATGCCGGCGAGCCGGATGCCAGAACCCCGCTGCCTCCAGGACTTGATGATGTACGGCACGCATTGGATCTGATTGACATTCGCCCTGAGGCAAAGGGCATCGCGACCCGCCTACTTGGACGAACCGCAGTTGTGGCGACTTTTGATCAGGCCTTGTTGCTCTCGATCAGCTCCATGCGATCGTGGCGAATTGCAGCCCGCACAGGCGAAGTGATCGAGCCCGATGGCCGCATCCGCATTGGACGCCTCGCCGCAGCAGGCTGGATTTCTCGCCGTATGGAAATGGAAGACCTTGAGTCTTCTGTGTGTGAATTCGACACCCGCATCACGGGCCTTGAACGAGACCTCCAAGGGCTCAAGTCTGCCAGTTCGGCGGCCGATCAACGCCGACGTGATGCAGCCGACGCACTTCAACAGGCCAGCAATCAAGTCGTTGATCTTGAGTACAGCCTGCAGGGCATCGCGAATGATCTCACCCGGCTCCAGCATCAACGAGCCGAGATCGAAGACGAACGTCGTGACCTGCAAATCAAGCGGGCCGGACTTCTCTCGCAACACGAGACATTCACCCGCGACCTCACGTCATTGACCAATGAACTCTCGATCGCCGAGTCCACTATTGAGGCGATCGAAGCCGAAGCTGAATCCGCTCGGGCAAATCAGCAGACTGCTCAAGAAACCCTCAGCGCTATTCGAATTGAGGCTGGTCGTCTTGCTGAACAACACCAGGCCGCTCAGCGTGAGCGGCGGCACGTTGAATCCGCTGCCGAAGAACAGGCAGCAAGAAAACGAACCCTCAGCGAACACATTGGCAGACGCACAGCCCAACTTGATCAATTCGAAGCGGGCATTGAGACTGCGACACACAAACAAGCTGCCTTCACACAAGCGGCCACTGCTGCTCAGGGCAATATGGCCAAGGCCCTGCATCATGTCGAGGATGCCAAGCAAGCCACGGCCCAAGCAGCCGAAGATGTTCGCTCCGCCCGTCAACAAGGCTCCATTCTTGACCGCGATCACACAGCACTCGAACTGAGCAGGCGTGAAGCAGAGGTCAAGCGAGAGAACCTCGAAGAACGCACGATCGAAGAACT
>JABJQE010000172.1 GCA_018663565.1 Phycisphaerae bacterium | reverse complement strand
GGCAAGCCGCGACTCAACGACAGACGCATAGGTCAGTGGCCGAAAGTGCAGCAAGGCAAGGACGACAACTGCGACAAGCACGACCAGTCCAATGCAAACAAGCACTATTCGCTTTGGAGTAAGGTTATTCATGAGCAATGAGCGAATAACGACAGCGCCATCAGGCCTCGGCGAGATCAATCGCGCGAGCAAGGGCCGCAGCCTTGTTCAACGTCTCCTCATACTCCCTAGCAGGAACCGAATCAAGCACTACGCCAGCACCGGCCTGCAGATGGTACTGCCATGGAGGACCAGCTTGCCCCGCTGGCACAACGATTGTGCGAAGCGCGATGGCGATATCCAAATCGCCAGCAAACGAAACGCAACCGATGCCACCCGCGTAAGGACCACGGCGAACGGGCTCGATTTCATCAATGATTTGCATGGCCCGAATCTTTGGAGCGCCGCTTACCGTTCCAACCGGCAGAGATCGTCGCAGCGCATCCCAGCAGTCTTGGCCTTCACGCAAACTCCCTGTGACAGTTGAGCTCAAGTGCATCACGTGGCTGTATCGCTCGACATCCATCAAGCGATCAACGGTAACTGACCCAGGTGCGCACACGGTGCCGAGATCATTCCGCGCCAAATCCACAAGCATTGAGTGTTCCGCGCACTCTTTCTGATCAGTCAGAAGGTCCTGCTCGAGCCGGCGATCTTCCTCATCATCATCCCCACGAGGCCGAGTGCCTGCAAGAGGACGATTCGTCACTTCACCATCAACAACTCGGCACAGGATCTCTGGGCTTGAGGCTACGATGATTGCCTCTGGAGATTGCATATAGATCATGTATGGGCTCGGATTCACCACCCGCAATGCTCGATACACATCAAAGGGATCGGCATCGCTCGTGCGTTCAAATCGCTGTGATGGAACAACCTGAAAGATGTCGCCCGCCTTGATGTACTCGACGCACTTGGAAACGGACGCCTCAAACTCCGATTGACTCGTAAGCGGAATGCCAGGCAATCCGCCTGTTTGCTCAGCAGTAAGTTCGGCACGGCCCGCTGGCAGCGTGACCGAATCTTCAGAGAGAAGTTCAAGCACATCGTCGATCCGCCGCTGGGCATCCTCCCACGCCTCAGCGGCCGCCCTGCCTCGAGTCTCCTGCCAACACGTCACTGACAGCGTCTTGTCGACATGATCAAAGACGACGACCGTATCAAACAGCCCAAAGTGCATATCGGGAAGTTGCCTGTCATCAGTCGGCGCCCCGCTCTCAGGCACAGCATCGGGTTCGATCCACCGCACCGAGTCGTACCCCAGCCATCCCGCCCAGCCACCGCGGAATACGCGATCGGGGCCCGGAGCGAAACTGAGCGTGTCAGTCAGTTCCGCAATCGTGGCGAGCGGATCGTCGCTGCGGTTGGTCTCCTTGGATCCCTTTCTGGAATCTACTACCGTCACCTCGCGGCGACGAGCAGTCACCTCCATGATCGGACGGGCGGCAAGAATGCTATGACGGCCAACTGTCCCGCCCACCTCTACTGACTCGAGTAAGAAGCTCGTGTCAGTCCGGCCGTCTCCGGCCACCAGTCGGCGATAGGCCAGTACCGGCGTGAGATGATCGCTCAAGACACGCCGCGTCACGGGAGCAACATCAAACTGCTGAGCAATCGCCTGGAACGCCTTGGAGGGGGAATCGGTCATCCCGAGCAGTGTACCCCGGCTGCCCTATCATCCCTCGTATGGAACCCGCCTACGCCTCCACCTCGCTCATTGAGATCCGCGATCTGCATCGAACCTATTGCAGGCCCGACGGGACCGTTCTTGTAGCAGCTCTACGCGACATCAACCTCACGATCGCCCGCGGGCAATATGTGTGCATTATGGGGCAGAGTGGTTCCGGCAAGAGCACACTGATGAACATCATTGGCTGCCTCGATCGGCCAACTGAGGGCCGCTACTTACTTGAAGGCGAAGATATCGCCAATATGGACGACACATTGTTGAGCGCCATTAGAGGCCGCCGAATTGGATTTATCTTCCAGTCCTTCAACCTCATTCCTGAACTCACCGTTCTGGAGAACGTCGAAGTGCCTCTGTTCTACCGCGGTGTCCAGAAGGCAGAACGGCGCTCCAAAGCAAAGGCCGTGCTCGAGCGAGTTGATCTCTCGGACCGCCTTGACCATCGACCGAATCAACTCTCTGGAGGACAGCAGCAACGGGTTGCCATTGCCAGAGCACTCGTCGGCGATCCATCCCTCCTTCTTGCGGATGAACCAACCGGCAACCTCGACACAGCCACTGGAGATCGCATTCTCAAGTTGCTTGACGAGTTGCACGCCGAAGGGCGCACGATCATGATGATCACGCACGATGAGGCGATGGCCGACCGGTCCGAGCGTGTCGTTCGCTTGCGAGACGGCGAGATCGAGTCAGACACAGCACCGTTCGCTACATTGACCCACGAATGACTGCTCCGGCCATACGAATTCTTGGCATCGATCCCGGCCTCCGGTTTACAGGCTACGGCTGCATTGACTCCACGGCGGGCGGCCAATCGAACATCGTTGTCGAAGCGGGGGTCATTCGCATTCCCCAGAAGCGTCCGCTCCCCGAGAGGCTGGCCTATCTCCACAAAGAGCTCATCAGTTTGATCGAAGAGGTTTCGCCTGACCTTGTGGTCATCGAGCAAGTCTTCGTCCATCGTGACCGGGCACATACTGCCCTGCAAATGGGCCACGCCCGGGGCGTCATGCTGCTTGCAGCAGAACAGCAGCACATTGAAATTGACGACCTGTCTCCTGCCGAGATCAAACGAGCGGTCACCGGCAATGGACGCGCGAGCAAAGAGCAAGTCCAACACGCTGTAGCGACCCTGCTCAATCTGAGCGCGCCGCCAGACCAACCCGACACGGCAGACGCTCTGGCCATCGCCCTCGCCGCCGCCGCAAGGCGGGGGTAGGAACCGCAACAAGAATCTCATGCTCGACTATTCACCTCTACGCGCGGCGAAGGTTCCACGCCTCGAGTCAAAGATTGATCTCCAGCAAAGGCGCGCACAACAAGGCCCCCGCCGAAGCGAGGGCCTTGAGGAATCAGAACGAGGTCAGATCAGATACTCATCAGGGACAATTGCCCCAAGCACCGATCAAGATAAGCAGATCGTCAGCATTGGTCGTTCCATCGCCGTTGACATCTCCATCGGCAGTCCCCCAGCCACCGATCACCATCAGCAAGTCATTGGCTTCAACGCTGCCGCTGCCATCAAGGTCACCGAGGCATGGATCATCGTCTACGCATGGATCGCCTGGGCCGTCAACCACCAAGAGGCCGGAGCCGCTGGAAGAACTACTCCACCCGCCAACGCGGATGTAGTAGGAAGATCCCTCTGTCACATCGACCGTGGTGTACGACGAGTATCCGTCGCATCCACTCCCGTCACCGTTGCATCCAATCTGGTTCATCGAACCGCATGAATCGCCTTCGTACACGACGAGGTCACTATCGAAACTCACTGTATCGCAGGTGCTCACAGACATGCTGCCGGTGCCGCATGCTGTCAGGTGGTACCACACATCTGCGTACATTTCGCCAAGGTATGTACCACCACACTGAGCATCGTCATAAGGATCGCCGTCACTCAGCGCGCCAAGCGTGTTGACATCCCATGAACCCCATGTGATTTCGCGGGCCGTCGAGCAGAAGTCGTTGTCGAGCGGCTCAGGAATATCACTCATATTGTGCAGTGACATCGCAGCAAGAATCTCAACTGAATGAGGCGTGCCATTGTCAAGGTCGCCGTCGTCATCATCGAGCGTGAGCCAATCAAGGGTGATGGTTGGATCGATACTGTCGCCTACATGAAGTGGCATCGCGTTGATTGCCAATTCAGCCACAACAAGTTCCGGAAGCAATTCCATTGCATCCCACACGCAGCCCGAGATCAACTGCCCGCAATCATGTATCCCGCCGGAGCAAGGATACTGCTTGTTGTTGTCAGCATTACGTATGCCAGAGCCACAGTCGCCCTGGTAGAACCCACGGGCAAGTTGATTGTCGCCGGTAATGAGGACACCTAGAACGTCACCCATACCTTCGCCATATTGACCTTGGCCGGAACCAGCCACAGCGACAGCATGATGTCCGTACTCATGATGAACAATGACCGAGAAAGCCGTATTGTTGCAGCCACCGGAAGCGTTGTAGAAGTTTATTGAGCCACCATCATAGAATGCATTGCAGGAACCACTAACGCCAGTGTTCACAGTAAAGCTACCCTCAGTACCAATGACTGGGAATGATGGAGCGACAGCCAAAATATAGTCTCGAACTATATTTGACTCAACATACGCATTCGCCTGAGCGCGAAGTTGACCATCGGTATTACTACTGTTGTGCACGAAGTTCGGATTGCTATCTCCCTGAGAGAGCGAAGCATCTGATCCAGAATTGTTGTACACCTTGAACCACGATCCCTCAATCTTTGATGAGATGTTGCCAGAACCAGCAATGGCGAAGTTGCCATTAACGTCGGCGTAAGCAGTTTGCCCACCGCGGGTCACCTTGGCATATGGCATTGGCATTGACACCTCTGCTTCGCACTCATCAGCACCAGATCCTTCGCTCGCAAGACAAGACACATTGCCATTGGTGGCGTGAAGAATCAGGTTCTCTTCATGCAGAACATCGCCCGTTTCAAGATCGACAACGAGCAAACTCTTCTGATAACTGTCTGGATCAAAAGCATCGCCGAGCGTCGCTTCAAACACCATGGCTGACCGGGGAGCAAATCGCATGTCGTCAACACCAGCAAAGACAACAACCTTGGGCTCGCTAATTCGAACATCGCCGCCAAATTTCTTGGCGGCAGCAACAATCGCCAAACCATGATTTGGAAGTGCACGATGAGGCGATGCAAATCCAGTCACATTTCGCACAGCTCCGGTCACTTGGACAACAGCATTGTTGTCATTTCGAACCAAAGCCATGAGCCGGCTACGCCACACAGGAATGCCGGCGGCAGTCTGTGTCCAGTAGTAGGCGGTGAACTTGTAGTCGTCCGTCTCGGGTCGGTACATAAGGCCGAGCTCATGCTGCCCATTCGGAAATGGCCCAACCTCAATGAACGCATCGGCATCGACGCCGAGCATTGGCGACACAGCAGCTTTCGCTGCCACAGCTGCTTCCTTGGGCGTACTGCCAGTCGCAATGGACTGATCCACAATCTTGCGGACACCGTCCGCCGTAGAGGCCATGCGTGCCCGCGGATGGCTTGCGCGGAAATCGCGTGAAGCCTGAGTTTGATCAATCGATGTGGCTGCAGCCGAGGCCGAAAGGCTCAGCAACAGACCGGTCACCGCGCCTGCGGCGCACAACAGGGGTCGAAACGTATTCAAGGGACTCTCCTCGTTATGCCTAGTCACCCGCTCCACACATGGGCTAGACGTCTAATTGGTTCAATGTGCCACAAAATTGGCCCTGCACAAGCCACAAACGACCGTTTGCTTGCATTTCCTTCGCCCCAGAAGGGGGCCCGGATTCAGTTGAATGATGATTTCTCTAAAAACAACGGAGCCCTCGCCAAGGCGAGGGCTCCGCATTAAGTCAAACCAAATCTCGAAATCAGACGCACGGACCCCAGTTGCCAATCAGCAGCAAGAGGTCATCAGCGTTCGTCAGGCCGTCGCCATTGGTATCGCCATTTGGCGTACCCCACGCACCAATGATTTGCAGAAGGTCATCAGCACCAACGTCGCCGCTCCCGTCAAGATCACCCGCACAAGCAGGATCACCACAATCAGGCTTGGTCAGCGAGATTGCATCAACTGCGGCCTCAATGACCGAACCTGTATTCAGATCACCACAGATGAAGCGAAGACGGAACTCACTCGTAGGCGTGAACCCCGCGACATCGCCAAGATCAAAGGCAACCTCAAACCAGCCGCCACTGACCTCGCCACCTGTTGGGCCGACAGTCTCTAGATTTACCCATGAGGCTCCGCCATCCACAGAGAATTCCACCTCAAAGATGTCGTTCTGTGGGTCACCGCCGCCGCAGTCGGCGCCATTGCTGTACCAACGTGCATAACTGAGCGTCCCACCCTCACTCGCGTCGAACGACGGGCTTGTGAGGATGGTGGTGCCACCATCAACATCTTCATCAGTCGCATTGCCTGTGACATAACACATGCCAGAGCCATCAGCATCAGTTGGGTTATCACAACGAGCGCCACCATTACTAGGAGTCACTCGCGTCCAATTCCCCGTGCTAGCACCCGCATCAACTGACCAGCCCTGATCGGACTGGAAGTCATCTTCAAAGGCCACAATCACATCGGAGTAGGCCATAGCACTCCAGTGCGTCGATGGTGCGCCTGATGGGCTGAAGAACGGTCCGACCGGATCAACATCGACCCTGATAAACCAGTCGATGCTAGCGCCGCATGGCACTACACCGAACACGCCAACGTATGAGCCTCCGCCAGTATCCTCCAGAGGCACACCCCCCCAACTGCCACCATCAATTCGGGACCACAGATACTCACTGCCTGGCAGTGGGCTCCCGGTTCCGTTGTCAATCTGCACAGCCACGGCAGTACCGCCATTGGGGTCAATATAATCTGGGCGACCATCTGGGTACCCAATCGTGATCACTGGCTCGGCATCACAAGGATCGCCAGGGCCGTCAACGACAAGCAAGCCAGTTCCGGTTGCCCCTTGCCATCCGCCAACGCGAACGAAGTAGGACTGTCCCTCGGTGACATTCATCTCGAGATACGAGGTATAGCCGCCGCAGTTTGAAGCGTCGCCATTGCAAGCAACCTGCTCAAGGCCTCCGCAGGACCCGGTGTACACAGCAAGATCGCTATCGAAACTCACTGTGTCGCACAGGCTCACGGACATTGTGCCGGTTCCACAAGCCACGAGGTGGTACCACACATCAGGGTCGCATGCAGTCATGAACGTGTCTGGGCATTGACTCTCGTCAACAGCCACACCTGATGCGAGCGCACCAATGGTGTTGACATCCCATGTGCCCCACGTGATTTCACGTGCCGTCGAACAATCATCATTGTCGAGTGGTTCGGGGAGCTCATCCATATTGTGCAGGGCAAATGCGGCAAGAATTGGTTCGGAGTGAGGCGTGCCATTGCTCAGATCGCCATCATCATCGTCAAGCGTCAGCCAGTCAAACGTAATTGTGGGGTCAATGCCGCCACCAGAGTGAAGTGGCATCGAGTTGATGGCCAGATAAGAAACAATGTCAAAGGCTTCGCCGGGGAAGGCGGCTTCAACAAGTTCCATGGCATCCCACACACAACCAGAAATCAATTGACCGCAGTCATGAATTTCACCCGAGCATGGGTATTGCTTGCTGTTGTCAGCGTTGCGGATTCCGTTCACGCAGTCGCCCTGATAGAACCCGCGAGCGAGCTGATTATCACCAGTGAGCAAGACGCCGAGCACGTCGCCCATGCCTTCGCCGTATGAGTCCTGCCCAGATCCAGCAGAAGCCACGGCGTGATGGCCGTACTCGTGGTGCACAATCACCGAGAATGATGTGTTGTTGCATCCGCCGCCAGCATTGTAGAAATTGATCGAGCTGTAGTCGTAGAACGCATTGCAGCTTCCACTTACGCCTGTGTTGACAGGGAATCCGAGCTGGTCATTCAATACAGGGAATCCGGGGCTGAACCTCAGGATGTAGTCACGTACTTCATTCGACTCCACATAGGCATTGATCTGAGCTCGATACTGCTCGTTGTTGTTGGCCTCATGATGCGTGATCGTTACGTAATCGCCATCGCCGGCGGCCTGACTCGTTGAGTCGTCGCCACTGCTCTCGTTCACATTGAAGTACAGCCCGTCAAGCGGCGAACTAATGGTGACGTTTCCTGTCGAGTTGAGTTCGAAGTAACCCTTGTTATCAGCATTTGTGGTTAGGCCACCTGCGGTAACTCTGGCATAAGGAAGCGGAATTGGGACTTCGACATCGCACTCGTCCGCGCCAGAGCTCTGCGTGTTCATGCCCTCCACTGTGCCGGAGACACCATGGAGAATGCGGTTTTCCTCGTGAAGCACTTGGCCGTTCAAGAGATCAACGACAAGCAGACGCTTCTCGTAGACATCTGGGTTCCACGTATCGCCAAGCGTTGACTCAAAGACCATCGCTGCTCGTGGCGCGAAGACCATGTCGTCAATACCGGCAAATACAACCAACTCTGGTTCAGTAATCTGTACATCGCGGCCCATCAAGTTGGCGGCCGCGGCGAATGCGAGGGAAGAATCAGCCATTGCACGCTGCGGCGCAACAAAGCCCTTCACATCACGCACATCGCTCGTGATCTGAACTGTGGGGAATGAGCGGTCGTTGCGAACGAGTGCCATCAAACGGCTTCGCCATACTGGCAGTCCGCCGGCGGTCTGCGTCCAGTAGTACGCGGTGAATTTGAATGCATCAGTTCCAGGAAGCGGCATCAATCCAAGTTCATGCTGCCCATTTGGGAATGGCCCAACCTCAATAAAGGCATCGGGATCAACACCAAGCATTGCGGCAACCGTCGCCTTGGCGGCAACAGCTGAGCCCTTGGCCGTGCGACCTGTCGCAATTGCCGGGTCGGCGATCTTGTGCAGCCGCCCAGCAGTTGTCATCACCATTGCTTTGGGATGATCCGCTCGAAAAGCCTTCGTCGCATCGAACTGATTCACAGTGCCAGAAGCAGCACCTGCAGAACCTGCCACGACGACGCCCGCTAGAGCAGCCGCAAGGAACAAGGATGGTTGATTGATGAACATGGTCTCTCCTCAAATAGTGCTCAGAAACACACCCCTTCTCGTGAGGGGCGTCGTAATACCTCATCATGGCAGATTGCCGATTTCAAACAAGGCCTCAACGATCGATTAGGTGTCTTTTTAGACACAAAACCAGCACTTGCAACCAGTTAAATACTGCTCCAAGCGAGTCCTACGACTCGAAGTTCAATACTGCCATCGCGGCGTTGCTCAGCGGAATCGATGCCAAATCGCCCATGGAAACCCACTGAACCCCTTTATCCACCGCAATCTCATTGTCTGGGCAGAACGTGGCCACATGGACATATATATGGACTGTTCGATGGGTCAGCGTCCGGGTGAGCATTCCAACCCGCGATAAGTCCTCAACCTCGTAGGCCAACTTCGACCCCACTGCCTCAGTGGAGAGCTTCCGGTCACCCTCAATCGATGGCGCCTGCCAAAGCCCAGCCCAGAGCCCCGACTCTCCACGCCGCTCAAGCAAGACCAGATCACCGCGACGAATCACAACCGC
>JABJQE010000171.1 GCA_018663565.1 Phycisphaerae bacterium | reverse complement strand
TTGAGCAGATATTCAAGAACAGCCTGACTGGTCAGCCTATTGGTGGTGGCAAGGGTGGGTCAGACTTTGATCCACGCGGGCGAAGCGATAGCGAAGTTATGCGGTTTTGCCAGTCCTTCATGACTGAGTTGTACAGACACATTGGTCATAACACTGATGTCCCCGCCGGTGACATCGGCGTTGGCGGCCGAGAGATTGGCTACATGTTCGGACAATACAAGCGCATTACGAATACGTTTACTGGTGTGCTCACTGGCCGTGCCCCAGGGTGGGGTGGCAGCCTGTTGCGTCCAGAGGCGACTGGCTACGGCGCTGTGTACTTTGCCTCGGAAATGGCGAAGACGCAGGGCGAAACGCTTGAAGGCAAGCAGTGCCTCGTTTCTGGTTCAGGCAACGTAGCGCAGTACGCATGCCGCAAGTTGATTGAGCTCGGCGCAACGCCCATCACCTTGAGCGATTCGTCCGGCTGGATTCACGATCCGGAAGGCATCGACGAAGAGAAGCTGCAGTTCGTGATGGAACTCAAGAACGAACGACGCGGTCGCATCGCTGAGTACACTGAGCGGTACACTTCGGCAACGTGGGCTCCGTCCGACGCTGAGATAACGCACAATCCGATGTGGAGCGTGGCGGCCGACGCGGCATTCCCATCAGCGACGCAGAATGAAGTGAATGAACTAGATGCCAAGCATCTTGTGGAAGGCGGCGTGCGTCTCGTTAGCGAAGGCGCCAATATGCCAACCACGCCAGAGGCTCAGGATATCTTGGTTGATGGTGGTGTCTTGCTCGGGCCAGCCAAGGCAGCTAATGCTGGTGGCGTGGCCGTCTCTGCGCTCGAAATGGCTCAAGCCAGCCAACGCCAGCGGTGGTCAAGCGAGGAAGTTGATTCACACCTCAAACGCATCATGCATGACATTCATGCCGTGTGTCTTGAAGCCGCGGGTGACTATGGATTCGGAAACGACTATCGGCACGGCGCCAATATCGCCGGATTCAAGAAGGTCGCCGATGCCATGGTGGATCAAGGCTTGGTGTAGGTCGCGTGGCTTTGCCGCCGCTCGCTGAGCAGGAGGGCGGTAGATCGTCGGTCCCCGCCTCGAGGTCAGGCCGCTTCTGCGTTCTGTTCGTCATTGGCATTTCAGCGGTTCAGATGGCAAGGGGCTGAGCTGAATGAATTGAATGATGTCACGGGCCACCCGTGCGAGGACCGCCGCAGGCTCCCTAGCGGCGAAGCCCCGTGCGATTTCTTGCGTTTGCCCTCGTGGTGGAGTACTCTCAACGTGTTGATGGAAGGCTCGCCCGACCTTTGTGGCGGACGTGAAGCCCATTCCAACACTTGAATTGAGGTCGTGAATGATGGTAGGCGGTAGCCAATCCGCATCTGAATCGCCTTGGATCTTCGGTGATCGAGTTCGGATGCCAAGCAAACCAGAGTGGGGAGTGGGGACACTCACCCGCGTGACGCGATCCCAGATTAAGGGCGAGTCGTGTTGGAGTCTGACGGTTCGCTTTCCGAACGCCGGTATCAAGACGCTCAACACGTCGGTGGCCGTGCTCGAACGCGTCGATCAAACGACCGACGACGGTGCGGGTGAAGCAGCCGTTGTTATTGCCAAGGCGCACATGGCTGCGGACGATGAGTTATTTGGTCCGATGGCGAAGAAGAATGTTGACGCGGTTATGACAGATTTGCCGGAGCCATGCCGTGATCCATTCAGATCACTTGCTGCCCGCGTTGAACTGACGCTCGATCTCTATCGCTTCGCGGCAACCGGTCGATTGCTTGTTGACTGGGCCGTTGCGCAAACAGGGCTCGATGATCCACTTTCTCAGTTCAATCGACAAGAATTGGAAACCTATTTTGGCCGGTGGTCCATGGAACGAGACCGGCACCTAGCCAAGCTCGTGCACGAAGCGCGGCAAAAAGGCGAGCCAGTCGACAAGCTCATGGCCAAAGGCCCCTCCGAAGCACGGACTGCTGCCGTCAGAATACGGTTCTGATCCCATCAGTCCGCACAAACGCACCTCAAAGGCACTTCTCGACCATTGATTCCAGCCTCAGGGCTGGCCTATCGCCTGCACTGTGGCAAGATGGGGGTGCCGGTGATGTACCACTGGTGACACCTCAGAAGAGATGGAGCGAAGACATGGACGAGAGCGCTTTTCAGCAACATTTTTCGGTCTTGATGGATCGGATCAGCACCCTCCCGCAGAGAGAGCGGGCGATGCTGGTTGGACTCTCCGAGGGAGCTCAGGCCGATGAACACGAAGTATCAAAGTGTCTCGATGCTCTTGAGCAATCACTGGATTACATGAAATTGTGTTTGAGTTATCTCGTGTTTGATGTCGAAGCATCGCGGCGGGAGAATACGTGCCTGCGGAACTTGCTTACACAGATGGATCACACCGAAGAGCCACCCCACGAAGATCGAGAGTCATTCTGGGACGATTCGTCCGACTAAAGAGCCCATTCCTCACTTGTCGGCTGCTGAGTGGAT
>JABJQE010000170.1 GCA_018663565.1 Phycisphaerae bacterium | reverse complement strand
GCGCCGACGACAATTGTGTCGCCCACGATGTCGACATCATGGCCAAATAGGTCGCTTGGGATGATGGTCGAAGGCTGCAAGACGGCCTGCAAACTGATTGTTGACGAACCAACGGTGTACACATACACGGCGCCGATTGGGCTGGCCACTGAATTGTGTTGGGCGGGAGCCGATACGATAAATGTGTCTTCATCTGCGGCGACTACGTTGCCAAAGTTGGCGCCCGCGCTGAGCCCCATCGGCGCTTCGAGTGTGGCGAATGACGGGAGCCCAGTCGAGGGATCTGCGAAGTAGACCGTGGCGCTGCCGGCATTTGATGCGACATCGTCATCCGTGGGTGCTCCGGAAACAAAGAACGAGTTGCCAATGGCGAGGCTTGATCCAAAGCTGTCCCCTGATCCGGGTGTTGTCGGTTCAACGAATATGTCGGTTGATACAGCTGCTGTCGCGGCGGGGCCTAGGGCAAGTCCGGCGAGCAGCATGAGGGTGGGCGTGGAAATTGGGTGTGGCATGAAATGGTCCTTTACGTAGCATTGGGCGACGATTCGATCCCCACTTCAACTATGGGCAAATTATTGAGTTGTGTGTATCGCATCGGAGATCCTGTCACTAATGTGAATTAGTGGGCCAAAAACGATGCTGCGGGGTACGGTTGAAGGGGCTCGGGCTCTCAGCTTGTGACAGGTTTGATGTGTTCAAACTGGTTTCGACATCCATCACAGAAGTAGATTGAACGACATCTTGTGGGGCCGAAGGCACTATCGAGTCTGGTATCGGATGAGCCACAGTAGGGACACGCGAGTGCCGAGGTGGTGAGTTCCACCGTGGACTGTCCTCCACCGCAGCAGCCTGTTGTGGTGACGCCGTGCGCTCGCAGTTTCTCCCGTCCTGGCTCAGTGATCCGATCGGGGTTCCAGGCCGGCTCGTAGCACCAACTCACGGTGCATGACTCGACCCCTTGGACGGCCGTGATCTTTGCTCGGACGTCCCGCTCAATCATTGGCAACGCAGGGCAGCCCGTATAGGTTGGAACGAGTTTGACATCAACGTCATCGCCGTTGATGTCAACGCCGCACACCATGCCCAGTTCCACAATACTCACCGGGAGTTCTGGGTCCGGGACATCGGCAAGTGCCGCGTCGATGTGTGCACGACTTACCATGCCGGAGCAGGCTCAGTTCGGCGAACTTCAGTCATTTCCGATTGTTGCTGTGTGAAGTGATCGGCGTGCACGCCGCGGCGTCCCCCGACGGCGGAGTTTTCAGGGAGTGTGATGGTCGCGGATAAGCCTGCTTGTGTCAGCGTGTCCATGATGGCCGTGTGCCACTGAGTGAAAAGTTCGTCTCGGCCACAGTAGGTCTCAACCAAAGACTCGGGCACTTCAAACATCATGCCTGCTGATGCAGAGAGCGTGTCAACTGCCGTCTGCATGCGAGCCTTAGATTCGTCCGTGCCTGAGCCAAGTCGAATCATCCAGGCCGTGAGGTGGGTGACGTGAATCGCCTGCTCTGGAATGAGTCGTTTGCACCGCGCGGCGAGGTCGCCGTCGTCAATCGTGGCAAGCCGATCGAGTCCGAGGGCCGTGAATGTTGCAACGAGCCACCGCTTCGTGAGGGCGACTGCCCAGTCAAATTCGTCGGGAGTGGTGATAAGGTCACAGCAGCGATAGTTGATGGCATCTCGCTCAAAGGCGATGTCATCTGTGCCAAGGTCAAATCGTTTGCCGAGGTACTCATACAGCACCAAGGCGTGGCTGAGGTCATCCTGAGACATAGACGATGCGGCAATGTCTTCTTCAAGAATTGGCGCTAGTCCTGTCCAATCGCTCTGTATGTGGCCGAGCATGAGCTTGTCGTCAGCGTGCATCAAGATGATGTTGGCGAGGGGGTCGTTCAGCATGTCCTGCATGGTCATTGGTGTGTTCTCAGAAGTGTTTGGCAATGTCTTCTTGTCGATACTCTTCGTAGTCAGGTTCGTCGCGAATCTTGGTCCACTTGGCTCGAACGATCTTGCTGTAGCCCTTGGCCAGTTTGTAGTCCATGTCGTGGAGTCGCCAGATGACGAGTTCCTCGGCGGTCGTTTTCTGAAGCTTGTCGGTCGGTACGACGCGTAGGCTGCGAACTCGATCTCCCGCGAACAGAGTTTGACCACGTTCGATGGCCGTGGCGGCGTCAGGAGCCTTGACAACTCCAGCTGTCTGGTGATTGCCGCCGCGACGCTCAAGCGTGAAGACGGTCCACTCGTGGCCGTCAGCGCCGGTGTCATTGCCGCGTGGAAGTGGCTCGAGTGAGTACTCGCCGTCCACGGCATCTTCATGTTCGTGCGCGAGAATGCCAACACATGTTTCGTCTAGACCGTAGTGCTCGCGGGCGAATTGCAATGCCAATTCGGCATCAGGCGCATCGATATAGCCGGCCCATTTGTAGGGAGCGCCATCTCGTTTGCTGGTGTAAACCGCCCAGTGCCGAGTATCCGGTGTTGGATCTGGTAAAGAGTCTCCGAAAGTGAGTTCTTGTTCGCGTATTTTTGACATATCAGGCTGCTGGTGGGGTCGCCACCGCTCCAGTTCTAATGGCGCGTCGGACCCAGGCACCTTGTTCATACGAGAATCGACGTAGCGCGATTCGGTGTGTATTGCACGGCCCATTCCCTCGGATCACCCGCCAGAATTCATCCCAATCAGGCTCTGTGTAGCTCCAGTTACCAGTCGATTCATTGAGGACGATTGCCTCGTCTAGTTTCTTCGATGTCACCAAGCCATTGGTGTCCTTTTCACAGACGTGAATTTTGAGTCCCATGGCTCTTGCAGCCGGTGCGAAACGGTTGACAAACCGCTGGCGGAGCGAGTCGTTTCGCTCAATCTTCAGCCTCCACTTCATTGGTGGAAGTTCCTCGGCATTTGGTTTGTCGGCGGGG
>JABJQE010000169.1 GCA_018663565.1 Phycisphaerae bacterium | reverse complement strand
CAAACCAGCACCGCCCTCTCCATCCAATGCTGTGCAGTTCAGTAGATCCAGTTGATAAAGCAAAGTGCTTGCGGACTTGACTTCAATGCCGCGGGCTACATTGAGTCCATCGAGGTTGACACCACCAAAGGGGGCGGTGAGGGTGAGATCCTTGCTTGTGATTTTGACAATCACCCCATCTCCGTCATCATCGACATAGGTCCCTGAATCAATCGCAATGGTGTCACCAGTCGTGGCAAAATCAACCGCTGCCTGAATCGTTGTGTAATCGTCCCCGGCATCAGGACCAACGGAAATGGTGGCGCCCAAGCACACCGCGCAGGATCCAATGACTAGAACTACCCCATAGACCGGATGTCGAAATTGCATTGTCATGAACTCCTAATAGAATCTTGCAACACCATTTATACCGTCATTATTCGCTTGTGTGCCCAAATTTCAACCTCCATGGCCAAAGGCAAATGCAACCAGATGAAGAACGCAGTGCCGCTGCGGGGGGTCTGATGCATTGGGCTCCTTCTATCTGGAGTAGGCCAGGCGAACTTCATCCCACCAAAAACAACACCTCTGCGAAGCCGGGATGCTCCAGCGTGCAGGTCTATATGTGTGAGTGGCTATAAGATGGTGAGTTCATGGCATTACCTGACTCTGACTCGCATCTTGATCAACCGCTGCAGCGTGGCTCCAGTGGCCTCCGGTTCTCTGCATACAAGTTGTTCGCCCGGAAACGACGGAAAAAGGCGAAGCACTCTCGGCACCAGATCACCTACCACGGTACCGCCCGGAGCATGAACCGAACCCGATCCGCGGGGGAACTGTTTCGTGTCTTCTTATCGATGCTGGGACGACGAGGCCGGTCCGTTGGAATGGCCTTAGGTCTCTTGACGCTGGGCACGATTCTTGGACTATTGCCGCCAGCGGCCACGAAAATCGTCATCGATTACGCGTTTACCGGGGATCCACTTCCCGCTTCGATGGCCACGTGGCTTCCCTCATCGTGGCAACTTGATGATCATCCACGACGGTTGTTGCTTGTTATCGCTTGCGCTCTGGTCGTAGTCGCTTTCGTCAGTGTGGCCTGCGGTCTTTCGAGTCGCTGGCAGGCGACCAAGGCCAGTCGCATTCTCGCGGTAACCATTCGCAAACGGGTATTCGACCATGCGGTTCGACTGCCCTTGGATCGCATCAGTGAACTCCGATCAGGCGGCGTTGCCAGCCTTCTTCGTGAGGATGCTGGCGGCATTGCGGAACTGATCTTCGGGCTGATCTACAACCCATGGCGGGCGATCATTCAACTGTTGGGGATCCTGGTGATCCTGGCCTTTACCGACTGGAGACTGCTGCTTGGTGCATTGTGCATCCTTCCCATGGTGTGGTTCACGCATCGGACATGGATCAATCTGATCCGACCGCTCTATCGTGACATACGGGTACAGCGATCTAATATCGATGCGCATGCCACCGAGGTTTTCTCGGGTATGCGGGTCGTGCGCGCCTTTGGTCGAGACCGAACGGAATCAGGTCGCTTCACCTCTGGTAATCACATGCTCGCCCGTCAGGAAGTCCATGCCTGGTGGTGGTCGCGTATCTCGGAGACGGTCTGGGCTCTGGCTGTCCCCGTGGCGAGTGCCGCGCTCCTCCTGTACGGAGGATTCCAGGTACTCGCCGGAACCATCACTGTTGGAGATCTCGTGATGTTCTTGACCTACCTGTTGCTGCTGCTGGGTCCAATCGAGACGCTGGCTTCTAGCGCCACTTCTTTTCAGACCAACCTGGCCGGGCTTGATCGCGTTCTCGATCTGCTTGAGGAGCCAAAAGAGTTGCCTGATGGGTCTGAAGCGATCAATCTGGATCGCAAGACGGTCGTGGGTCGCGTGGATGTCGAGGACATCACCTTCTCGTATCCAAAGTCATCCAGTGCGGTTCTGCATGACCTGACGTTCACTGCCGAGCCCGGTCAACTGGTCGCCTTCATCGGCGCATCGGGGGCCGGCAAGACAACACTTTGCAACATGATTGCCCGTTTCTTTGATCCGCAGCATGGACGCATTTGTCTTGATGGGGTCGATCTGCGCGATATCGCCCTGGAGCGGTATCGCAGTCTCGTCGGCATTGTCGAGCAGGACGTCTTTCTCTTCGACGGGACGATTCGTGACAATATCGCTTTCGGTCGACGCCGGGCCACAGATGCAGATATTCACCGCGCAGCTGAGGCGGCCAATGCTCTGGAGTTCATCGAGTCTACTCCTGATGGTTTTGAAACCTTGATCGGGGAACGTGGGGTTCGGCTCTCGGGCGGACAGCGCCAACGGCTGGCCATTGCCCGCGCAATTCTCGCCGATCCACGAATTCTGATTCTCGACGAGGCCACCAGCAACTTGGACACTCACAGTGAGCGGCTCATTCAAGCCTCGATCGAGCAGCTACTGCGCGGCCGGACAACCTTTGCAATCGCGCACCGCTTGTCGACCATTCGACACGCGGACCTCATCGTGGTGCTGGAACACGGCACCTGCATCGCTCAAGGTACGCACGAGCAGTTGCTGGTGAGCAATGCGAACTACCGGGACATGGTGGCCGCTCAAACAGCGCGGCCGGAAGCGGACTCGGATCTCATTGAACTACAAACAACAACACCCCTGTGAATACGGAGGTGCTGTGGGGTGGTGGGTTGGGTATAGGGGCAAGTCACTCTTCTGGAGCGGAGTTGTATCAGCGGTTTATTGCCGCAGTTTCACGAAAGCATTTATCGCGTCGTGATCTGATCCGACAATAGGAAGTAGCTCGAAGGACACGCCATGAAAGTTATCGCCTATCAAGCAGTGATCAATTGGTATGGCTGAAAGCCATGGGATGCCACGGCTCCATGAAGCATGAATGCCGAATCCTCTGCGTAGATTAGATAAGTGGTGATTCTGAACAAATCGCGTATAGGTACTTGACCACATAGTCGTGTTCAAGTCTCCGATGAGAATGACATTCCGCGTGTCATTGTTGGCCAAGTTCGCTGCCATCTCCAATTCGCTCGCGAGCAACGTCGGGCCACGCCTCAGGCCCGGCCGAAACGGATGTGCTGCAATGATCAGAATTTCCTGGCGGTCAAATCGAATCCATCCGGCAAGAACGCAGTGCTGAGTTGTGGGGTGTACTTCAACCTTCGACCGTAGAAACGGGAGTTTGCTAAGCATAAGCATGCCGCGCGGTCCAGGTGCTGGATGAGCAATGTGATGAGGGTATATGTTGCTGAGTTTGGCCAATGCCAGTTCCCATGCATGGGTAACCTCTTGCACAACAACGATGTCTGCATCTGCTTCCTTGATGAGTTTGATGAGGCTCTGGTAATTCGTGTTGGTGTACTTAATATT
>JABJQE010000168.1 GCA_018663565.1 Phycisphaerae bacterium | reverse complement strand
CCTATTCATTACTGTGCGCCAATCGTGCCGAACCGCTCAGCTGCAGCGCCATCTGCCATCACACGCCGCCTCAAGAGTGACTCAACAAAGACAAGCAACATGCCGCCAGCGCAGACCAAGAACCACGTCTTGGGGTCATCACCAACAATCGGCGCCAATACTGCAAAGCCAACAGCCGACGCGGCCATCGCGAGATACGTCATGAAGTTCGCTGTGCCAATCGTTCGTGCTCTGAAAGATGGCACTGGCATATGTTGCAGCATGGCCAAGATTGGCACCAAGTACAGCCCAGCAAAGACGCCCATCGCGCCGAGCAAGATGAAGACATCCCACCACGTGCTCGCAGTGAACCCCAGCAATACGAACGACACAGTCATACCGGCAGCGCCAATCGGTACATACACCGGGCGAATGCCGGGTCCTGAACCAAAGCCAGCGATCAATCCACCAATCCCAATGCCCACGCCCGGCGCTGCAAGCAAGAGGCCCGCGGCCGAATCCGACAACCCGAGTGGTCCGCGCCATAGCGGCACAATCGTGATGACCAATGATCCAACCGCGTAGAACCAGCACCATGCCAGCGTTGTGGCCAGTAGTGGCGTGCCACGCATCCGCTTCAGAACCTGCAAGTGCGCTGTAAATGTCCGAGCGGACACCACAAGCCCGGGGTCTGCTGGTGGCGACTTTGGAATGAATAGACTGCAGACCGTACTGATCACCGCGACGCCGACCATCGTGAGCCCCAATATCACGGGACCGATTGAGAGCATGTACCCAGCAACGGCCACACCAATAATGATGGCGCCATTGGTCATCAGGCTCAGCAAGCCATTCGCGCGGCTGAGTTGATCGTCTGGCACAAGTTCAGGAACCGATCCGTACTTTGCAGGGCTAAAAAAGGCACTCTGCGCGGCAAGCAAAATGAAGAAGCCGCACACCACCCACAGGTCTTGCCACAAGAACCCCGCCGTCACACCAACGGCGAGCACAACTTCAATACATCGGGTCCAAACGATGATGGTGCGTTTACTGAATCGATCGGCGAGTTGCCCCGTCACGCCAAGCAAAAGAATGAACGGCAGGTACAACATCACCGTGATCCATCCCGTTCCGCCTGCGCCAAGCGCGTCGGGCCACAATCCTCCGTCGACCACACTGAGCAGCAGAGCCCCGCGAAGCAGATTGTCATTGATCGCGCCGCATGTCATCGTGGCGAGCAGTGCTGTAAATCCACCCCGTTGCCGCGGCTGCGTCTGTCTGGCGGTCGAATTCATAGGCATACAGGGTAGTTGGAGGTAAGCAGACTCGGAGGTCACGGATTCACGAGGGGGTGGGCGTGCTGCTCAGCGAAGCGAGTTTCAAACCTCGCCGCAATGAGCCCGGTGGGACTCGAACCCACACGTTCCTATCGGAACTGCGGCTTTTAAGGCCGCTGCGTCTGCCAATTCCGCCACGGGCCCACCGCAGTGTACGTGGTGGCTATGCTTCTGCGTCACTCATAAGGAAATCACTCCCATGCGTTTGTCCACCATTGCTGTTCTTGCGACACTCACCATCCCATCGCTGGCCCTCGGCCAAGATCACCCGACCCCCGCAGTTACGCCGACAACGACCATCTCGGCCGAAGCAGCACCCGTTCTTGATCGCACCCTTGCGTGGTACGCCAATATGCCCGGCGCTTCGACCGTTCTGGTGCAGAAGATGAGTATTCCAGGCATGCCAGCCATGGAAACGAAGACCAAAGTCAGCGTGCTCAAACCAAATATGTTCTCGATCACCGAAGAGGGTGAAGGGAAGGGCGACGGAATGGGTGGCATGATGATGGCGCCTGAGCTCATCTCGAATGGCACCACGCTCTGGCAAGCCATGCCAGCGATGCAAATGTGGTCGCAATCTCCGGCCCCCAAGACACTCGACGTCGAAGCGACCCCAGCACTTGAAATGGTTGGACCCGCCACGTTCGTACTTGAGATGTTTGCGCCCAATGCACGGGCAGGCATTCTGGAACAGTTCGAGTCAGTTGAGTACGCCGGCAAGAGCGGCGAAGACGACTTACTGCGGTTCATGACCACAAGCAGTGATTTCATGCCAGCCATGCCCATCACGCTCACCATCGGTCCCGCCAAAGCGCCGTGGATCAAGCGTCTCTCGATTGCCATCCCCGAAGGTCAGGGCGGCCCCGGCATGCCATCCGAAATGGCCATGGACTTCACGAAGTGGACCACCCTAAAGAACAATGCAGACTCAAAGACTGCATTTGCCTACAAAGTCAACGCCGACTGGAAGAAGGTCGACGACCTGATGGAAGCCTTGATGGCTGACATGGGTGGAATGGGCGAAGGCCCGGGCGGCCAGGATCAGGATGGGGCTGGCGGTCACAACGCCAATCACAAAACGGTCGGCAAGCCTGCCCCAGACTTCACGCTCAAGAGTCTTGATGGCACAGACGTCTCGCTTAGCAGCCTCAAAGGCAAGATCGTCATCCTTGACTTCTGGGCAACCTGGTGTGGTCCATGCCGCAAGGGTCTGCCAGTACTGATGGAAGTCGCCAAGGCTCGCGCCAACGACAATGTTGTCCTGTGGGCTGTTGACCTTGACGAGTCCAAGAGCAAGGTTCAGGACTTCCTCAAGAAGAAGGGCTGGAATCTACCAGTGCTCCTTGATGCCAAGGGCAAGGTTTCACAGAAGTACGGTGTCGGCGGTATCCCCCACACCGTGGTCATCGGCCCTGACGGAGTCATCCACTCGGTGGAAATTGGCTTCGGCGGCAAAGATGCCACCATGAAGAAACTCAACGCCGCGATTGATCAGATCAAGGGCAGCTGAATGGGCAAACCGAAGCGAAGAACTCATCCAACACCAGTCCTGGCGGGCCAATAATGAGGGTAGGTTACGGAAACCACAAAAACACCGTTTTTGCTAGTGCCAAGTCGGTTTTTGATACGTCTCAGTGAACTCCAACACCATGAACTCGCGCTCCACAACCCTGACAATGTGGGGGTTACGGAAACCCGCCTTGCAAACACCTTGTCTTCAGCGTGTTACAGTTGCCGCTGTCGCAGTGCTTCCCTGATGAAGAAGGGATTGAGACGTTCTTGCATTCAGTCGGGAGTTGCCCAGCAGCAGCGTCGCAGTGCTTCCCTGATGAAGAAGGGATTGAGACTAGGTTAAAACTTCCCCACATTGCTCCATTCAAGTCGTCGCAGTGCTTCCCTGATGAAGAAGGGATTGAGACGAGGG
>JABJQE010000167.1 GCA_018663565.1 Phycisphaerae bacterium | reverse complement strand
CACATCGCAGGCCTGGCTCAAGCGTGCCAACCTTCGACTTGAGGAATCGCTTCGAGTCGCTGAGCTCGTCGGCCCGTCAGATCCAAGTACCTTGGCGACGCTTGGTGCATGCTGGAAGCAGGTGCTCTTGCATCAGTTCCACGACATCCTGCCAGGATCTTCCATTTCTGAGGTCTATGAAGACGCGCAGCGCGCATGTGATGACACTGAAGCCGTTGTGGCTGGAATTGCCGAGCAAGGATTTGGCTCAGGCGATGCAATCTTCAACCCAGCCTCGACGCCAAGAAGCGGCGTGGTACGCATTGATGGCGAACTCCGCTGGGCCGATGGTATTCCACCGCTTGCTTCGAGCATTGCAACGCCGCGGCTTCCCGCTTCGATTTCGCCGGTTACCTGTGAGGGGGGGCTGATTGACAACGGCCTGCTCTCGTTCCGAGTTGGTGGGTGTGGATGCATCAAGGCACTTCGCAGTTGTGATACACCGCTCAATGTGGCCACTGATGAGACCGGATGGAATATGCGAGTCGGCGAATTTAAGTTGTACGAAGATCGGCCACGTCAGTGGGACGCGTGGAATCTCGATCATGACTATCGCAGCAATGAAATCGCACTCGATCGTCCGAGCGGTGTCGAAGTTGTAGAGTCGGGTCCGCTCCGTGTTGTGGTTGAAGTGCGGCGAAGCATTGGCGCCGCGAGCAGCGCGGTCATTCGGTACACACTAGATGCGGGGTCTCGCCGCGTTGATGTGACTTCTGATATCAGTTGGCATGAAGACCGGCGTGTCCTTCGCGTTGACTTTCCCACAAGCATTCGCAGCAGAATCGCCACGTGTGGCATCCAGTTTGGGTGTCTCGAGCGGCCAACTCACCGTAATACTTCATGGGAGCAGGCCCAGTTCGAAGTGCCGGGCCACCGTTGGATGGATTTGTCAGAGCCAGGTCGCGGCCTAGCGGTATTGGATCACGCCATCTACGGACGCAGTCTCGAGCACGGCGTGCTGGGGTTGACATTGCTGCGGGCGAGCGTATTTCCAGACCCACAGGCTGATCGCGGTGAGCATCATCTTCGGTGGGCTCTGATGCCCCATGCGGGCGACTGGCGTGCAGCGGGAGTCGATGCCGAGGCCGAATCGCTCACGCGAGCACTTCGGCCGCATACGGGAAAGCTCGCCGCACCCTTTACGATTGAGACAATTGGCCCAGTGGCCGTTGAAATTACGGCAGCCAAGCGATCTGAAGACGGGCAGGCTCGAGTCATTCGGCTCGTTGAGAAGCACGGTGGGCACGGCACCACAGTGCTTCGCATGAGCGCTGCAATTGGGGCCGCATCATTGTGCGATTGTCTTGAACGCAGTGTTCCATCCGACCAATTGATCGTCGATGGAAATGTGCTTCGTGTGGGCTTGCGGCCATTCGGAATCGTCACGATCCGTGTTGAGGACAGCGTGTGATCTGGATCGACTGGATCATCATTGCAGCGTTGCCAATCGTGCTGCTTGTTGCGGCGGCGCGTACGCGGCGTCATGCGAAGAGTGTTTCCGGTTTCCTCGCTGCAAATCGCTGCGCGGGTCGCTACTTGATCACCGTTGCCTATGGCATGGCACAAGTTGGTGTGATTTCGTTGGTGTGGTTCTGGCAGCAGTATTACGACGTCGGGTTCACTTCTGTGTTCTGGGGCTGGATGGAAGGCCCGGCCATGATCATCCTCGCCCTGAGTGGGTGGGTGGTGTACCGGTACCGGCAAACCCGCGCGATGACGATGGCGCAGTTTTTTGAAATCCGATACAGCAGGGATTTCCGCATCTTCGGCGGGCTGGTGGCATTCCTCTCTGGCATTCTCAATTACGGCATCTTTCCAGCCGTTGCGGCGCGGTTCTTCATCGTGCTACTTGGGCTGCCCGAGTACTGGATGGTTGGCGGCATAGAAGTGTCGGTGTTTGTGTCCTTTATGGTGATGCTGCTTGGCACGGCGTTGTTTTTTGTATTCATGGGCGGCCAGGTAGCCGTGATTGTGACCGACTGGATTCAAGGCACATTTGCGAACTGGGTGTTCCTCGCCGTCATGGCGTATCTGTTGTGGATCATTCCATGGAGCAGTATTGAACTGGCCTTTGAGGCAGCACCCCCTGGGAAGTCGCTCACGAACCCATTTGATCTCGGCGCGGAGGAACAATTCACCGCGTGGTATTGGGTGATTGCGGTCATCGTGTTGTTCTACGGCATGCTCAGCTGGCAGGGCACGAGCGGATACAACGCCTCGGCCTCCACACCTCACGAAGCAAAGATGGCCAATATTCTTTCTGGCTGGCGATTTCGCGTGTTGATGCTGGTGACGCTCGTGTTGCCAATCTGTATTCGGGCAGCGCAGGTCGATCCACAGTTTGCCGGCATTGCAGAAGGCATCGACGCGGTGACAAGTACGCAGGCAACTGGGGCGCTGCAAGCAGAAGTTCGGGCTCCGGCCGCTGCCGCGCTGATGCTTCCAAGTGGTCTGCTCGGGCTGTTCGCAGCAGCGCTGCTCGGGGCCTTCATCTCAACCAATGACACTTATCTGCACTCGTGGGGCTCGATCTTCATTCAGGATGTCGTATTACCATTTCGCAAGAAGCAGCTCTCAGCGCGGGCACATTTGTGGCTGCTTCGGCTGAGCATTCTCGGTGTGGCGATCTTTGCATTCATTTTCTCGATGGTGTACACGCCTACGCAGTATGTGGCGATGTTTCTCGCGCTCACTGGCGCAATCTTCATTGGCGGAGCTGGCAGCGCTATCATTGGCGGCCTCTATTGGAGTCGGGGCACGACGGCCGGTGCATGGAGCGCGATGATCTCGGGCATGCTGATCTCATGTGGCGGCATTGCGGCCAAGCAATTGCCGGACGATGTCGTGACCGGTGACGGCGCCGTGTTCGATCTTGTCCGCTGGGCCCGCGAGGGCGTGACCGGTCAAGAACTTACCTTCTGGTCCATCGCAATTTCCATCGGCTGCTATGTACTGGTGTCGCTTGCCACGTGCCGCAAGCGATTTGATATGGATCGCATGTTGCACCGCGGCGTGTACGCCCTGGAGGGCGACACCATCACAACGAAGACTCCGGCCCAGTCACGACGTGCTGTCATGCTGGAACGGCTCGGATTTGACTGCGAAATGACCCGGCGTGATCGCTGGGTCACGGCCGTGACACTTGCGTGGCCCCTGATCTTCACCATTATCTTCTTCACCACCCTCATCGCTCACGCCGCCGGCTGGACTCCTGGCGCATCGTTCTGGGCCTCCGCTTGGTTCTGGTACACCGCTGTGGCGCTCACTGCCGCCGCCTGTATCGTCACCTGGTTCACCATCGGCGGCCTCTTCGACCTCAAGTCCATGTTCGCCAAACTCAACACTTACCACGCCACCGAATCAGACGACGGCCGGGTTATCGATCATCACAATGCGGATGAGAAATGACAATTGAGCGGGGCTGACCTATCCTACGGCACGTACAGTACATCTTTCTTATTTGGAGACTCCGATGGGACTTGATTCACGTAACTACATGAGACGAGATGCCCGGCCAGCTCGCGAGGCATCTGGGCGGATGGATGTGGCTCGGGTGGCGTTTTTGCGGCGAACGTATTTGCATTTGGCCGGCGCGATTGTGGCCTTTGTGGTGGTGGAGGCATTGCTGCTTCAGTTGCCCTTCATTGGTTCGGTTGTGCAGACGATGGCTGGCAACGGGATGTCGTGGCTGCTGGTGCTTGGTTTGTTCATGGGCGTCGCGTATGGGGCAGACCGACTGGCTCGCAGCTCAGCGGGGGCTGGCGTGCAGTACTTGGGACTTGGGTTGTATGTTCTGGCTGAAGCGATGATCTTTGCGCCGCTGTTGTATATGGCGACGCGGTCTGGAGGCGATGGGGTGCTGCCGACGGCGGCGCTCGTGACATTCGGTGTATGCGCGGCTTTGACGACCTACGTACTGATTTCAGGAATCAATTTCTCGTGGCTTCGTGGCGTAGTTGTAGTTGGCGGCATTGCAGCGATGTTGACAATTGTGGGCGCCCTGATCTTTGGGTTCTCGCTCGGCGTGTTCTTTGCGGGTCTCATGATTCTGCTCGCTGCGAGCATGTTGCTGTATCAGACGTCGGCGGCCATATATGAGTGGCGGACCGACCAACATGTGGCCGCAGCGCTTGGACTGTTTGCGACTGTGATGCTGATGTTCTACTACGTCGTCGTGTTTCTGATGGGCCGGGACTAGCGGGGCTGCGACGTGATCGAACAGGCGGTCAAACGGGCCTAATCGCCAGTAGCCGTGAAGGCCTGGCAGGGATCGACTTCGATGCGGACCTTGTGGGAGTCGCGATACTGGCTGCCCTGCTCTTCGAGTTCGACTGATGCGATGGCTTTGATTCTGGCATACGGGACGAACACTCTGGTCTTGAGCCGTGGCAAGTTGATTTCAAAGTGATCCTCGCAGCAGAGCAGCAGTTCGGCTTCGTCGAAGTGGTCGGCCTGGCGGAGGTTGATCGACACGGAGCAGTGCAAGAAGTTGGCGAGCAAGTCTCGCAGCGTCTTGAACCGTGGGTGATGGTCGATTGGGTCTGGGGCCGCTTTGGGTTCGGCTGCTTCCGGGAACTCCAGCCCCTTGATGGTGCCAGCTTGAATCCATTCATTTCGACCAGCGGGCTGCACGAGCGCTTCGTGCGGCACTTGGCCAAGCATGGTGGCTTGTTTGAGTTGATCGGCGGTCATCCAAGGCGAGGTCTGCCCATCGTGCCGGATGCGATATCTCGCGGACCCCTCTGTTGCTTGCGTCATGGCAAACTCCTTATAACCCACAATCAGGCTGGATATGTTTCTCTCTTCT
>JABJQE010000166.1 GCA_018663565.1 Phycisphaerae bacterium | reverse complement strand
TGGCTCATTTGGGTTGGCTTGCTGGAAGGTTTATCGACGCTTGCACTGTTCTTTGTCGCGGTGCCGATGAAGCACTGGTATGACATGCCAGTAGCGGTCAAGATTATGGGTCCAGTGCACGGCCTGCTATTCCTTGCCCTTGCTGTGATGTTCTGGATGGGGCGGACTACAGTTCCACTCTCAGACAAGATGATGTGGCGCGGTCTTGTTGGTTCGGTCGTTCCATTCATGCCGTTCTTTGTTGATATTTCGCTCTATCGAATGCTCCAGGCGAGTACTCGCGAGTCGAATCTACAATCTCACTAGAGTGCGAGGCCTACTGATAGTGGGAGTGAGTTGATAGAGCGCGGTCCCAGGGCGAACGAAGGGCAGATCAATTGACTCGGATTGCTGCAGTAATCTGTAGCGGTTGAAGCAATAACTAGCGCGCGGCCGCGTACGAATCAGAAGTCTTGACTTCAAATCGAATCGCATGGGGCTCATGCCCAAACTCCGCAAGTCGTAGTTCATGCTGCCCGGCAGACACGACAATCGATTCATTTTGCACGGGCGACCCGTCTAAGAACAATACACTTTTGTTTGTGTGGCCGAGAAGTCGCGGCGTGATCGTGGTGACGATGTCGATGGAGTACAAGATGTCTCCATCGCGAGGTTCTAGGATGGCAAGTTGTCTCGGAGCCGACCGCCCTACTGGTCTATGCACAATCCAGGGAGACCAATGAGAATCAAACCGTGTGGTTGCGGTGGCTGGATGGTGCAGTAACTCCTGCAGTATTGGTAATGCGGCATCGGCTCCGAGCAATACGGGGTCACCTTTGTCATCGAACCGTCCGATCCAGACGACAGCAGCCCAGTTGCGGTTCCATCCCGCGGCAATGGCATCGCGATGGCCGCTACTTGTGCCAGTTTTTGCTGCGAGAAATGGCATAATGCTGTCCGCATCGTTTGGCTTCCCGGCGAGGCATTCTTCGATTGCTCGGCAGGTGTCATAGGAGAGCGCGCGGCGTCGTGGCGTCGCAGCATCCTCGATTAAGTGAATAGGCAAGTGTTCCCCGCCGCGCGCAATCGTGGCATACGCTTCGGCGAGATTCCACGGTGTAATCTCCATGCCACCAACGATGAGTGACAGGCCAGCTGAATCTTCAGTGGACTCGGGAAGGCGCAGGCCGCACCGTCGCATGGTGGCGGCAACATGCCCGATTCCAAGATCGCGGCCAATACGAATCGCAGGGGTGTTGCGAGATTCCACCAGCGCGTCTGCAGCGGTCAACGGGCCACGCCAGGTGCGGTCGATGTTCCGAGGCCGCCAGCCATTGATATCAAGTGGGGCGTCGTCCACGATGGAGTTGGGCGCGAGTCGACCAGCTTCGAATGCTGCTGCATAGACAAATGGCTTGAGTGTAGATCCCGGAGATCGAAGCGATACAGCGCCATTGATTTGGCCATCTTGTGGGTCCCAGTAGTCGGCCGATCCGATAAGCGCGCGGACTGATGATGTGCGCAGATCGACGAGGACAACAGCGATGTCGAGTTCGCCGGGTAGTCGTATCAGATGTCGGTTGGCAATCGTTTTCGCGATGTTTTGCAGTGTTGGATCAATCGTGGTGTGCCGGATTGGTGCTGTATCGTGTTGGGTGGCAAGCCACCCGGCGTGATCATCATTGCTGGGCCGCCCCGAACGATTGAGTAATGGCTGACTTGAAACGGCCCGCTCATATCGCTCTTGGTCAATCACATTCGTCAAGAGCATGCGGCCGAGTACTTCATCACGCCGGGCAATTGCTTTGCTCAGATTTCGGTCTGGGCGAAACCGTTCGGGCGATTTTGGAATCCCTACGAGAAAGGCCGATTCGGCAAGCGTACATGTTGATGCGGGCTTCCCAAACCAAGTTCGACTCGCCGACTCGATGCCAATCAGGTTGCCGCCGAACGAGGCCATGTTGAGCCACGCTCCAAGGATTTCTTGTTTGTCGTATGCAACCTCGATCTGCAAAGCTCGGAATCCCTCCACTGCCTTGCCTGACCAGCTTCGTGGGTGCCCCAGTTTCATGCCGGCGACCTGCATGGTGATAGTGCTCGCTCCGCGTACGACTCGACCCGAAGCGATGTTGTCGCCGAGGCTGCTGATGATGGCGATCGGGTCAATGCCGATGTGCGAAGCGAATCTCGCATCTTCAGCAGCTATGAGTGCAAGTGGCAACCATGGACTCATGTCATTGAGGCCGATTGGAAGTCGGCGCATTTCGTCATGAGCTGTGATGTCAAGCAACACATCGCCATCTTGAGCAAGTGAGAGTGATCCAGGTGGTCCTGGATCGAGCATTCCCGTTGGAAGTGGATAGGCGTACCACAAACATATGAACGCGATTACGGACACGGCGACCGCAGAACTGAGCACTCCACAACACCGGAGCACACAGCGTCGACTTGGAATGAGCCTGTTCATGGCATAACAATCTGAACATGGTGTGCTGCAGAGCGCCCATATGCTTCGGCGTCATACATCGCCATGGCATCGGTCGGGGGGACAGCCCATTGGCCGGGGACAACGGCTCGCAGTACATAGCGAATATGTTTTGGATGCCTGTCAGTCGTCAGGAACGCCACCAGTCGGTCATCAAGGAATTCAACTCGATCGACATCGGCGAGTTTGACTGAGTTCTTTCCAGCGCTCGTGGCCAGGCTTGGGAGTTCGAACTCCATTCCGCCTGGCAGGACATCAACAAGGGCGACGTCATCCCAACCTTGGTCATATGGCGTAGACACTGTGATGTCAACCATGATGAGATCACCTGCCTGAATGGGTGTCCCCGGGGCAATGGT
>JABJQE010000165.1 GCA_018663565.1 Phycisphaerae bacterium | reverse complement strand
AGCGTCTCAAGAGCGGCTCCTGAGTCAATCGTGCTTGCAGCAGTCTGTACCCCCTCAGAAAGTTCGCTAACGCCTCCAGCGGCCAGCATGGCGGCCCCTGCGTTGATCAGCACCATGTCTCGTGGAGCACCACGTTCTGTGCCGTCAAGGATGGACCGAATCATTGCAGTCGCATGCTCAAGATCGTTCGCGGTGACCGATTCAATCGGGCGTGTTGTGAGGCCGACGTCTTCAGGGCAAATCCGTTCTTCACGAATTGTGCCGTTTTCGACATGCCACAGGGTCGTCGGTGCTGAGATGGATACCTCATCGAGACCATCGTCGGCGTGGGCCACAATGGCTCGTACTGAACCGAGCCGAATGAGGGCTTCGGCCAATAGGAGGCCAAATCGCTGATCCCACACCCCAAGCAACTGCCGCCTGGCCCCAGCTGGGTTGGTGAGTGGTCCAAGGAGATTGAAGATCGTTGGAAATCCAAGGGCTCGCCGGACGGGCACTACGAATTTGGTTGCCGGATGGTGGTGAATGGCAAAGCAGAAGCAGGTTCCCACTTCTTTGAGGCAGTTGGCTTGAACTTCCGGGCTTGCGTGAATATTGATACCCAGATTCTCGAGCACTTCTGCAGATCCTCGACCAGTGCGGGATCGATTGCCGTGTTTGGCGACGGGAATTCCAGAGGCAGCGGCCACTATCGCTGCAGCAGTTGACACATTGAAGGTTTTTGGGGCCCCACCGGTGCCGGCCGTATCGAGCATGGTGACCGGATCAATATCTGTTGGAATCGGCGTGACGTGTTGACGCATGATTTCAGCGGCACCAGCAAGCTCATCTGGATCGAGGTCCCGAATGGCAAATAGCGTTAGTACTGCTGCAATCTGGGTTTCTTCAACACCGCCCGTCATCATTGCCCCAAACAACAACTTGGTGTCATCACGCGTGAGCTGATTGCCCTGAAGGAGAGCCTGAAGCGTTGGGGTAGGATCAAATGTGTTTGGGTTCGTAGTCATGTGACTTGGCACTCAGGCATTGATTCGTGGTACAAACAACCTTTTCCCGACTATCGGGAACACAGACTTTATGTCATGAACCACTCATTTACCACACTTGCAGAATCGTACCTTCACCGCCTCGATTCGGTCGCAATACCGCTTTCTCCAGATTGGGGCATTCGATGGTATGGGCTGGCCTATGCAGCGGGATTTGTCGTTGCGTGGCTGCTTATTCGGTGGATGGCACGAACTGGCCGCTCACTTATTCCCGAGCGGGCCGTTGGTGATCTCATGATGTATTCGGTGGTAGGGGTTCTTGTTGGCGGTCGACTTGGGTATGCATTGTTCTATAAACCAGAGCTCTTTCTAACATTCTCTGCATCGCCGCCCTGGTGGGAATTGCTCGCTATTCATCGCGGCGGCATGGCAAGTCATGGCGGCATTCTCGGCGTGGTTATTGCGATGTGTGTATTCGCTCGCAAGAATCAACTACCGGCATTGCACCTTGTCGACATGGTCGCAATCGCAGCACCACCAGGACTCTTTTTTGGCCGACTTGCGAACTTCATCAATGGTGAGTTGTGGGGAAAACGGTTGTCGGACGCAATGCAAATCGATCCACCTTGGTGGAGCGTAAAGTATCCAGAAGAAATCTATCTTGGTACCGTCGACGTGTCTTCCGTGGCCACTTCTGTTGGTGGAGAGACAACGCTTCACACCCAAATCGTAGAATCACTTCGGTCCGCTGATCCGGTTGTCACCGAAGCGTTAATTGGCCAACTCACAGCATGGTGGCCATCTCAATTGTTCCAGGCGATGACTGACGGCCCGATTCTCATGGCGATTCTGATTGCAGTGTGGTGGAGACCCCGCCGACCTGGAATCGTTGGTGGGTGGTTCTTGGTTGGTTATGGAACGCTTCGAATTGTGACTGAAGTTGTTCGACAACCAGATGATGGCGTTGCCTTATTCTTTGGAATGCAGCGCGGCCAACTCTTGAGTGTTGGAATGATTATTCTTGGGGTTGTCATGATCGCCCTGTGTTCTCGTCGATCAGTTCAGGCAATTGGTGGTTTGTGGCGATCTTCACAGAACAAAACTGACTTCAAGACAAAACACACGGGGTAGTGCCCCACTCAGCTACGAGCGCTTCGAGTACATGCTTGAGATTCAATCCAGAAAGACACTGACTTTCAGCCTCGGCAATACGATCTATCGTTTGACATCGACGTTCCAATACTTCAGGTGTGGTTTCGTCACGAAGATCCCGGCGAACATGTTGCAACATGACGCGAAATACCATCTCAGCACCATCTCGATTTGCGGCATCTTTACTGGCCTTTGGATTGTTCTTTAGGACAAGCTTTGCCCACGAATCAATACGTTCGGCCATTTCGGTCGCGGCGTCTAGCGACCACCCACCACAATCAAATTGCTGGAAGAGTGGTTCAAGAGACGGAATCCACTCAGCAAGTCCGCCAGTAACCGCTCGGGTTGCCATACCGGGTGATCCTTCACTGAACTGCAAAATAAGTTCACGTTCGTCCGACGGTATTTCCAATTCACTCGAGGCAACCCAATCGTCCATATCGCATTCATTGAGCGGAGCGAGCCGCACATGCTGACATCGACTCCAAATGGTTGGCAAGAGTCGTTCCGGTCGTGATGTAATCATGAATATGTAGGTTGACGGTGGTGGTTCTTCCAGCGTTTT
>JABJQE010000164.1 GCA_018663565.1 Phycisphaerae bacterium | reverse complement strand
GAGTTGTGGCACCACCGTATGGCTCCATCTTCGCTGCCGAACACGACGTCGCTGACGCCATCGCCATCCCAATCTGCCAAGTGCACATTAGACCCACCATCCGACCATCCTCCAATCTGCTCGTTGGCAGAGTCGAGCAGTGGCGCGCAGTCTGCTGACCATACGGGAGCAGAGCGTGTGCCAATATTCTCAATCGTAAACGTCCCATTGAGACGCGAACCAATCCACAGATCAAGGTCACCATCAGCATCCATGTCGTGAAGTTCAGCGGTTGTGGAGTGGATGTCTTGTGTTTTCTTGCCGTCATTCTTCCAGTATTTTTCGGGCAGGTGTGACCAGGGAAGCAGCACCCCGTTGTCTGCATTCATCAGGCGCGTAGCGCCGCCGTACATGCCGTCTCCGGCACCTTTCCACCAATACATGTCACCTGGGTATGAAGCACTTAGTACGTCGTCGATGCCGTCATTGTCGTAGTCGACGAACTGTGGGACAAAGGACACGCAGCAGGTGATTGGAACTGCAGCGGTTTGGCCACCCCCTTGCAAATAAGTCCATTCAGTGAATCGAGGGTTGGTATTTGTGCCGGAATTGAGATAAATCCTGAGGCGGCCGTTCGCCCAGCCGTGGCCGGCAGAACCAGAAATGTGAACATCGCCTCTGAAGTTGCCGTCACCGAATTCGCCGACAAGTAGATCGCGGATGCCATCGCCATTGAAGTCATACACATAGGGAGCAGCGTGCCCAGTTGTGACGTCGATTACCGCATCGTTTGCGGTGAGGCGAATTGGTTCTGCAAATGTTGGGGACGGGGTGGCCAAGAGCAATGCAGTACATATGAGTGGCATGATGACGCTCCTTCGGGGCGGATGGCTCCAGAAGAGGGTACTGATCGATCACGTTGTGTGCGAGAGGGTGTGATGAGCTGATGCGGTGTATTCTCTGTGCAAGGCAATGCCGAGCAGTGAGAGGTGATCTATGCAGTATGTAACGTTCGCGGGGTTGACAGTACTGTGACAGTCTTGATCATTATTGGCGTGTTGGTTCTGTTTGCCGTTGGAGCTTACTACACGCACCAGCAGGCAAAGAAGCGTATTGCGGCGCTTCAATCTCTTGCAGACAGGCTTGGGCTCCAGTTCTCGCCAGGGGCGAATTCTCATCACGATGAGCGTTTTGCTCAGTTTGCGATTTTTCGAGTCGGAACGAACCGGACCGCCTACAACACGCTGAGTGGAACGAAGACTATTGGTGGCCAAGAACAGTCGGTGGTGATGGGGGACTTTCGGTACACGGTGGAGTCTGGTTCTGGAAAAAACCGACGACGTGTGACACGCCGATTTAGTTATGTTCTCGTTGGTGTGCCGCATGAGGATGTGCCCGACCTGCTTGTACGCCGGGAGCACTTCTTTGACAAAGTGACCGATTTCTTTGGCTTCGACGATATCGACTTTGAGTCAGTCGAGTTTAGTCGCAGGTTTCATGTGTCAAGTTCCAACAAGCGATTTGCATGGGACCTTGTCGATCCTCGCATGATGGAATTCTTGATAGGCCAGGAGGCTCCGGTGATCGATATGGAAGATGGCTGGATATGTGTGGCGGACAAGAAGAAGTGGCCAGCCGATCGTTTTCAGAAGCAGTTCGAATTTGTCGAACGTTTCCTCGACCATTGGCCAGACCATGTTGTGCGTGGTCTAACTGAGGGTCAGTACAAGGAGCAAGACTGATATGGAATGGATCGTTCCTTTGTGCATTGTGGGCGGCGTTGTTGTTGTTGGCCTCTTGTGGTTTGTGGTGGTGTACAACCGGTTTGTATCGATTCGGCAACACCTCAAGGAGAGCTGGGCTGATGTTGATGTGGAACTCAAACGCCGGTATGAACTCATCCCGAATCTCGTTCGTACGGTCAAGGGCTACGCGAGTCATGAGAGAGATGTATTCGACGCTATCACCAAGGCCCGCGCTGCGGCCATTGCCAATACGGGGGATCCGGCACGGCAGTCCGGTGATGAGCAGCGACTCGTTGGGCAGCTTGGTAATCTTTTTGTAGTTGCCGAGGCGTATCCCGATTTGAAAGCAGACCAAAATTTCCTGGACCTGCAGGAGGAACTCAGCAATACCGAAGATCGCATCGCGGCGTCGAGGCGTTTCTACAACGGCAATGTGCGTGAACTCAACACGCTTCGGGAGTCGTTTCCGTCGAGCATTGTCGCTTCGATTGCGAAGGTTGAAGAGGCTGGGTTTTTTGAAGTCAGCGATCACGCGGAGCGGGCGGCGCCGAAGGTCTGAG
>JABJQE010000163.1 GCA_018663565.1 Phycisphaerae bacterium | reverse complement strand
GCTCACCTGAATCCAAGGCACGATGCGGCCGTCTTGGAGAAATCCGAGTTCGCGGACATCGTCATCACGCTGCGCGCCGACAAGCAATCCGGTGGAGGTCGCCACGATGTCATGGGGTTGGCCTGAGATAGACAACGGCGTCTCGCTCCAGGTATCGGTGGCCGACTCGTACCGCCACACTGCTGCCGACTTCGCATCTGATCCAACAAGCACCGACCACTGCGATCCATCAGTGGCGGCTGCCTGCACTGGCTCCTGTGATGGGATATCCGCAGCATGTGTCCACCGGCCATGGCGAAGCGCCGCCACCGGGTGACCGCTGCCCTTTACGGCGACGCCGATCACGACCGGTCCTTGAGCACTTCCAAGCAAGTGGGAGAGCGACGCGCCAAGCGACACCTCTGGCAGCCGAGCGAGTTCACTCGTCGGTACTGTCTGCCACACTTCCATCGTGGGGTCCCACGTACTTCGCATGGCAAAGAGCACCACCGACGAATCGTCTGGCTGATCTGACGGCGCGAACCAAACCGATGCCCCGCTCGCGGCCATGGCTGCCGGCGTATCGGTCAAAATTCGAAGCGGCGTGTACGTATTGGACTCAAGCGACGGCCGCGATACACAGAGCGTGATCGACTCAGTTTCACCCGATGGTGGCTGCGAAAACCACAACGCATCGCTCATCGCTACGGGCGATCCAACACACTGCATCGCGAGCACACTCGCCAGAATCATTCGACCACCTCTGGCTTCAAGTGCGCTTTGATCTTTTCCACATCAAAGACATTCGATCGGTCGCTCATCTCAGCGGACGTCAGTGCTTGGGCAACACTGGTTCGAATCTTGACTGTTGTTGTGTCATCGCGCACATCCACAACCCGCGCGAGTCGCCGCTGCGCGCGTGCTCCCTCAATACGTACTTCTCCAGTCGTCCACCGATGGATCGCCACAACACGCGGCTGGTCAGGAAAGGTCATCGAAATCTGAACCGGACGAAGCGGCTCGCCAGTCAGGCGGGCTTCGAGCTGACCACCGAGCGTTTCGGCGGTCACAACCGTGTGCGATTGATCGATGACAACAGTTGAGTTCAATGGAAACGCATCGAGGCCAAGCAGCATTCGCAGAACTGCAGGACGCGCAGCGAGCGCATCAACTCCGAGCGATGTGCTGTCTTTGGCGACACGGAGCACGGATGGTTCAGAAAGAAAGTCGAATACCCATACGCGAGAAGGATCGGCGCCAGCCCACACAAACACATCGCCGAATTTCGTCACACGCATCGAACTTCGCGTGTCGCCATCGAGCCAAAGGGCCAGATCGCCCTGTTCCATGTGCTTGCCGTCATCATCACGCCATTCGAATTGCACTTGCCCATCGAGATGCAGCCGCTCAAGCGACTGGGTCTGCGTAGCCCAAGCATGTAGTACTCCCTGGCGTCGCTGTGGAGCAACTGTGTCAGGAGCGGCGCAGCCCGTCGCCATGACTAAACCGAGCACCATCGAGCCCAGGCTACGAATGATCACAAGTCGCCTTGAAGTACTTCGCCAAGTTGCTCATGCAGGTCAACAATGTCGTCATCCCCAAGGCCGGGATCAGCGACCACCCAGCCAGGGCTATTGGCATGAGCTGCCCCACGCCGGCTCAAATGCCACCGGACACCCTCATCGGTCTCTTCTCGCCGGTCGAACTTCACCAGCCGCTTCCGAAGTAAGACGAGCGTGATGACGAATCGGAAGGCCTGCTTTCTGGGCTGATCTGCGTCTGCGAGCCGATCGAGCAGATCAAGCAAGACCTCATCATCGACCAGAAGTCGTTTCTTGGTATTTGGTTCCGGAACGGTCGTTCTCCAGAAGCTGAAGAGCCCCTCAGGCCGCGCACCCTGCTCCCAGGCCTCAATCGAGAAGTCTAGACGCCGAAAGCCGCCTTCTTCCGGCTCATCGCAGAGTGCGGCCACGCAGGGCGAACCGGCCTCGAGTGCCGTGCCCGTCGCTTCACACCGTCCGGTGGATCGTGCTACTTGATACTTGCCGTCTACGCTTGCCATGATTGCCTTCCGGTCCCGTGATGGAGACAGAGCCTACAAGTATACTCACTACAGCGTCCTCTTCCGGACGCAGGACGCTTCCCACCAATGCCACCAAGCTTTCTCAGCATCGACCTTCTCGAACTCGTGATTGAACTCGCCCTGATCTGGGTAGTGATCTACTTCACCGTTCGATTTCTGCAGGGTACACGCGGAGCTGGCATCGTCAAAGGCTTCGCCGTCTTGCTCGCAGCCTTTGTGCTGCTCCAACTGCTCGGTCTGGGAACTGAGCGGTTTGCCCGGCTCAACTTTATTATTGACTACTTCGTAGGCATCGTGGCGATTCTGCTGATTGTAATATTCCAGCCCGAACTGCGGCAAGCCACCATGCGGCTTGGCCAGGCAAGGCTCTTACGGGCCGGTCGACGAGATGAGCATGAAGCTCGCGTCGATGCCATTGCCGAAGCCGTCACCTTTCTAAGCCGGAGCCGTTTCGGCGCCATCATTGCCATCGAACGCAACATCCGCCTCGGCAGCCTCATTGAAGGTGGCCAACCACTCGACGCCAAACTCAATCCAGCATTGCTTGAGTCAATCTTCTGGCCCAACAGCCCGCTGCATGATCTTGGCGTGGTGGTTCGCGGCGAGCGAGTCTTGGCTGCAGGCGTGCAGTTCCCACTCGCCGAAGAAGGGACGCTGCCAACGAAGTATGGCTCTCGCCACCGCGCAGCCGTCGGCCTCTCAGCCGAATCGGACTGCCTTGTTGTGGTCGTCAGCGAAGAAAGTGGAACAATCAGCCTCGCGGATGGCGGCCAGCTCGAGAGCCCCATCGCTATCGACTTGCTTGCCGAGACACTTCGCCGCAGCCTACAAGACTCAGTCGATGCCGAATCAACTCCATCGGAGGCTGCTGCATCATGAGATGGCCACGACAACTCGGCACCATCACCCTCGTCACCGTCGTCACGATTCTCATCTGGCTGCTGGCCGCGGCGAAAACGCGAGAAACCGAAACCATCGCAGGACGAGTCGACTTCACCATCGCGAGCGATTCTGCTGGCGAGCGGTATGACGTGTCGCCCTCGCCTATTCCAATGACATGTACCATCGAAGGGCCAGCAATGGCCGTTCGTGAAACACACAACCTGCTCAACAGTGCCCCACTGTCAATCTCACTTCCGCCTGAACATGGACGCCAAGAAATTGACAATCTGGCTGTGCTCATCCAGAACGTCGAATCAATTCGTGATCTTGGCGTGTCCGTCGTCAGCGTCGAACCATCCCGAGTGACCGTTGACGTCGTAGAATTCGTCACCCGAACAGCAGTCACTCGTGTGGACATCCAATCGGCTTCGACCGTACAGGATGTCTCCGTCTCGCCCAAGAGTGTTGAAATCACGGTGCCCCGAAGCGTTGTGCACTTGCTTCCCGACCCGCTCGTTGTAGAGGCCGTTGTTGACCCACGCGATGTCTTACGCCTCGAGCCGGGCGTGCTACACACCGTAGACGGCACGCTCAAACTGCCAGACTCCGTGCACATTTCCGCCGCGGTCATGATTGATCCTGCGTCCGCGCGAGTTTCCTTTCAACTCGTTGCGAGACAACGCCAAGCAACTGTGCCGCGTGTTCGTATTCAGGTTATTTCCTCGCCCCAGGACTTTGGCTTGTATCAAGTCGCCCTCGCGAACCCCCTACTGAGTGATGTCGACATTGAGGCCTCCCCAGACGCAATCGCAGAAGTCGAAGCCGGGCATGCCCAGGTCATTGCAATGGTGCACTTAACGACCAACGACAAAGAACGCTCAGTCGAGAAAAAAGCCGTGTCATTCTTCGCCATCGTTCGCCCAGACGGCACGGCGACCCCAGTCCTTGGCACCTGGAAAGACAATCCTCACCCAGACATCGACATCACGATCACCCGCGTCGAGTGAAACTCACGCCCAGCGGGTGCTATGCCAAGCCTTCTTGCCACGGCGAAGTAGAATCGTTCGGCCATGGAGCAAGTCATCAACACCAAGTTGGCGATCAACCGCATCATCCCCAGCGACTTTGTCGCCATTGACTGACACGCTGCCCGCTTTCAAGAATTCGCGGGCCTCTCGTCGAGACTTCGCAAGACCCGTCTCAGCGAGAAGTTCAGCAAGTGAAACGCCGGCCGCAAGCGAGCCGTGCTGATGATCGGTTGATCCAACATCTGCAAAGACTGCCTCGAGCATGTCTTCATCGAGTTCCCGAACGCTTCCTCCGAAGAGCGCTGCGGCCGCCGATTCGACGCGGGCGAGTTCGGCATCGCCATGAATCATGCGAGTCACCTCGCATGCGAGCGTTCGCTGCGCAAGGCGTTCGTGCGGCGTCGCTGCATGACGCTGCTCGATGTCTTCAATCGTTGACTGATCGAGGAAGGTGAAGAAACGCAAGAACCGAATCGTGTCTTCGTCGCTTGCATTGAGCCAGAACTGATAGAAGGCCCATGGGCTCGTTCGATCAGCCGTGAGCCACACAGCGCCCGACTCTGTCTTGCCAAACTTTGTGCCATCGGCCTTTGTGATCAGCGGCGCAGTAATGCCATACCCGCGCGGCTCAGACTCGTCGGCTGAGGTCATTTCTCGCCGGATCAAGTCGATGCCCGACACGATGTTTCCGTACTGATCAGACCCGGCAATCTGCACGGTGCACTCGTGTGTCCGTCGCAGGTGCAAGAAGTCATAGGATTGCAGCAGCATGTACGAGAACTCGGTGTACGAAATGCCTTGCTCGCGGTTCTGTAGTCGATCGCGTACTGAATCTTTCTGAATCATGGCGTTGACCGAGAAGTACTTCCCGACGTCGCGAAGGACGTCGAGATACCCAAGTTCACATAGCCAGTCGGCATTGTTGACAATCTCGGCGGCGTTGGGCTTGCCCGAATCAAAGTCAAGAATGCGGCCAAAGATGGCCTGCTGCGAAGCGACATTTGCTTCCACCTGATCGCGGGTCTGCAGCGTTCGCTCAGAATCCTTCCCGGATGGATCGCCAATCAATCCTGTTCCGCCACCGCACAGCACAATTGGCTTATGTCCGCACCGTTGCCAGCGGGCCAGCAGCATGATCGCTACGAGGTTGCCGATGGTCAAACTATCTGACGTGGGATCAAACCCGCAGTATCCAACACGCATATTTCCCGAAAGATGCAGTGGCAACGCTTCGTCAGCCGTGGTTTGATGAAGCATCCCACGCCATTGAAGTTCGTCAAGAAAGTCCATACTCATTTCAGGCATTGCTCTTTCGGCGGGTCACAATAAGAACGACCACGGGCCAAACACAAATTGCGACAGACATGGCCACAACCCATATTGTCAGAATCGCTCGCATTGCGGACTCTGTGATCGTAGGTGTTTCTGCTGGCGTAGCATTTTCTGCGACGGCCTGATCCATCTGGCTTTGGACCTCCTGCAAGGATCCGCTCAAGACTTCATCGAACCAGTAGAACACGCCAATGAGACCGATCACAGCAAGAAGTATTCGAATCCATGCCCAGCTGCGAATCGCAGTTCGTCCCCAACTGCTGCCGCCAGCCGCGCCCGCTCCGGCCACGATAAGCCAGATTCCAAGAAGAGTCGCTGCTATGAAACCGAATCTCTCGAAGAGCAGATGCCCCCGTGATGACTCTGGCATATCAACGCCTTCGACGCCTTGCATGCTCATCGCAAGAATACCTTGCCCGCCCCAGCACAATATGCCAAGCACGCCGATGACGATCGACACGACTGCCACCCACTGAGGTACGTCTGGTTCCCAGGCCACGACGCCTGGTTCAGACGCCAAAGACGTCATGCCAGCAAATGATTTATCGCTCGGTTGTTTGGTCATCCTCGATACTCCAAAGTGTTGGTCTAGAACTGGCGAAGAAAGCGTGCGTCATTGTCGTAGAGCCAGCGGATATCTGCAATGCCATGCTTTCGCATCGCAATCCGCTCTACACCGAGACCAAAGGCAAATCCGCTCCACTCATTGGGGTCTATCTTCAGTGCTTCGAGCACGTTGGGGTCTACCAAGCCGCATCCACCCACTTCGACCCATTGCCACTCGTCCTTGATCCGCATCTTCATATCGATTTCGGCGGAGGGCTCGGTGAACGGAAAGAAACTTGGACGCATGCGGATCTCAGCATCGTCGCCAAAGAAGGCGTGCGCAAATCCAAGGAGGGTGCTCTTCAGATCAACCATGGTGACGCCACGGTCAACCCACAATCCCTCAACCTGATGAAACATGCTGTAGTGCGTGGCATCGTGCGTGTCTGGCCTATACACCCGGCCGGCCGCCACGATTCGTACTGGTGGCGGAGTGTCTTCGAGCACACGAATTTGGACAGTTGAGGTTTGCGACCGCAAAATACCGCCGCCCTCAAGGTAATAATTGTCGATCGCTTCGCGGGCTGGGTGAGACTCGGGCACATTGAGCGCGGTGAAGTTGTGCCACTCGTCCTCGACCTCGGGACCGGTCGTAGGCTCAAAGCCCATGCGTGCAAAGACGTCGATGATCTCGGCTACCGTATGGCTGATGACATGCCGCCGGCCGAGACCTGCAGCAATGCCAGGTTCAGTGACATCCATAGGCGGCCCTGCAATTGGCGTCGCGGCCGCATTATTCTTTGCCTTGAAGGCCGCCTCAAGCGACTTCTTCATGGCATTCATTCGCTGGCCGAAGGCGGGACGCTCACTCGCATCCACCTCCTTCATCCGGCCCATCAACTGCTTGAGCTGCCCTTTGGACCCGAGCCAGTCAATACGCCAGGCTTCAATCTCTGCAGCAGTACCGGCGGAGCCGAGTGTTGCGAGCGCCTGTTCTTCTGTCGTGTCGAGCTGAGCGAGCATGCCGGACAGGATACGGGTTTCGACTCCTTCAAGGCGGAAGAACCGGACCACAGGGACGATGATGGACCGACCCACTTACTCCACGGCCCAACAGTGGCTGACCTCGTGTGTCTGACCACGCAGAAACCTCCGGCGATGGCCGCTGCGACTGGACCAGTCAATGGCAAATCGCCAATTCCAACCCAGAGCTCGTCCCGAACTGTCCGGTCCGATCTATTGGCAGGCTCAACTTCTATGCCAATGCAATTGCCCACACAATCTGCGACAGTCAAAAAGAGATCAAGCACCTCAAAGAGGTGCCTGATCTATGAATTCACATGTAAGAAGAGTATCAGTCGTCGGACTTCGTATCGTCCTGAGTCGCCTCTTCAGTAACTGGGGCTGCTGCTTCTTCCACAGCTTCGGTGGCTTCGACTTGGGCTTCTGCTTCCTCGACAACATCTTCAACCACGTCGCCGCCCTTTCGGAGGGACGCGGCAAAGGCAGTACGTCGATCAGCCTGGCGGCGGCGACTTGATGTGCCCCCACCAATCTGAGGGCCGTCTTCATCGCCGACAAGTTGCAATACCACGATGTCACCACCATCGCCGAGTCGATGTCGACCGGTTCGGATGATGCGGGTGTATCCACCATCACGATCGCGGTAGCGATCTGCGATGGCCGTCATGACGTGCTGCACAAGACGCGGGGCCTTGCGAACCTCGCCGTATCGGTTGAATTCAATATCGCTCGCGTCTGGAAGATCAAAGTACACATTGTCCTTGCGTGAATCAGGAACGTTGCTGTCCGCGACCCATGCATGAATCTTGCGATCATTGATGCGTGCTTCGATCTGCCGGCGAGCGTGGAGCCCACCCTTCTTGGCGATCGTAATGATCTTCTCAATGAAGGGCTGTACGGCCTTGGCCTTGGGCATGGTCGTTTCAATCTGACCATGCTCGAACAGACCTGCAGCGAGGTTGCGGAGCATCGCGGTGCGATGTTCGCTGTCTCGACCAAGTTGTCTACCTTGAATGCGGTTACGCATGACTATCTCCTCGTTTCTGCCACAGGCCACTTGCCTGAGAAGAAGCGTGTTTCCGGGCTCAGCCGGTATAGGCTGCCTCGGGCAACTGATACCCCTCGGGCAATCGCATGCCCAGGGCCAAATCCAACTCTTCTAGTTTCTTGGTCACTTCTCGCAGCGAGGTCTTGCCAAAGCTGCGAAGCGCCAAGAGTTCTGACTCACTTCGAGTCACCAATTCGGCAACGGTGTTGATGGCCCCAGACTCAAGACAGTTGGCCGATCGAACCGTAAAATCCAATTCAGACAGCAGCGTATTAAGCTTCCGGACCAAGCTGTCGTCGACAGCTGCAGCAGCTGCTGCATCATCCGAAACACGCTCATCACCAGGCTCTTCAACCTGCACAAACGGGTTGAGATGCTTTCGCAGAATCTTGGCCGCTTCAGTGAGCGCCATCTCTGGGATCACGGTGCCGTCGGTCCAGACATCCATGATGAGACGATCAAAGTTTGTCTTCTGGCCAACCCGTGTGTCTTCCACGCGGAATCGAACTCGAAGCACTGGGCTATAGATCGCATCAACATCAATCTGACCAATGACCTGCTCATCTGCTGAGCGAATATGACGATCGCTTGCGGGCGAGTAGCCACGGCCACGTGAGACGGACATCTCAATGTCCAAGTCAATACTCTCGGTCAACGTCGCAATGACATGGTCAGGATTCAGAATACGAATGGCAGGATCAGCCTCGATGAGATCGGCCGTCACGGCACCCGGGCCGCCAGCGCGAAGCGTCATCGTCTTGGCAGAGTCACTATCGCTGTCCATCGACACGATCAAACCCTTGAGGTTCAAGAGCAAGTCGGTGACGTCTTCCTTCATTCCTGAAATCGTTGTGAATTCGTGCTCAACACCAGCGACCGTAACAGTCGTGATAGCGGCGCCCTCAATGCTGCTCAGCAAGATACGACGAAGGCTATTGCCAATCGTGGTACCAAAGCCTCGTTCGAGCGGCTCAATGGTGAACCGACCAAATGACTCTGTACGGGACGCGCGGTCAACATCGACCTTGGCGGGAAGTTCCAATCCTCTCCAGCGAACATGCATGACAAACTCCAAAACGTGCAGCAAGAATCCAGTATGGAAACGACTCGGGGTGTTCGGTCAATCGTCGCATTGCTGCATCGCGACAAGAGCCAGTGTGCGCCCGAACCGGGTGGCCCACAGTGGGCCAGTAACAAACTCAGCAGCGACGCTGCTTCTTCGGCCGGCACCCATTGTGTGGGATTGGCGTGTGATCTTCGACAGCGGTCACGACGAGTCCAGCATGGTCAAGACCAGTGATGGCTGACTCTCGGCCGCCTCCTGGTCCCTTGACGCGAACTTCGACTTCTCGCACGCCCATTCGCTTGGCTTTCTGAGCGGACTTCTCGGCAGCACGTGTGGCTGCGAAAGGTGTCGCCTTGCGAGCGCCCTTGAATCCAACCGTACCGGCTGAATCCCAACAGAGCGTCTCGCCACCAAGATCGGTGAACGTAATGATGGTGTTGTTGAACGAGGCATTGACGTACACAATCGCCTTACCAATGTTCTTTCTGACTTTCTTCTTGGCCATAATTGTTCTCTCCGGAAGTGATCCGGTTCAGACTCCTCTGTTGTTCCGAATCACTTCGTGCCCTTCTTACCAGCCACAGTTCGCTTACGACCCTTCCGGGTACGCGCGTTGCACTTGGTTCGCTGACCACGCACGGGTAGCCCGCGACGATGACGATCGCCTCGATAGCAGCGGATATCCCTGAGTCGCTGGATGTTCTGCGCGGTTTGGCGTCGCAGTGCACCTTCAACGATGTAATCCTCGTCAACCAATCCGGCGATCTGAACGACCTCCGACTCGGTCAAGTCACCAGCCTTGGTGTCTGGGTCAACGCTGGCTTTTGCCAGGATGTCGTCCGCAAACTGCGGGCCAATGCCGTGAATGTACCGGAGGGAATACCGGATCTTCTTCTTCTCTGGGATGTCAATGCCTGCAATACGTGGCATGGTCTACTCCAATCAAATCGCCATTTGGCGATCAGCCCTGACGCGCCTTCAGACGCGGGTTCTTCTTGTTAATGACGTACCGACGACCCTTACGGATCACGATCTGGCAGTCTTTGGTTCTTCGCTTGATGCTACTTTTAACTTTCATAATGCTCTTCTTCCTCAGGCTCACTGCCGATAGACGATTCGGCCTTTGCTCATGTCGTAGGGGCTAATCTCAACCTTGACTGTGTCACCGGGCAAAATCCGGATGTAGAACTTCCGCATTCTTCCGCTGATGTAGGCGAGGATTTTCTGCCCATTCTCGAGTTCAACCATGAACCGAGTATCTGGGAGTGCTTCCGTCACCACTGCATCAAGGACAATTTTTTCCTCTTTGGCCATGGGCCGTGTCCTGCAGGACCTCCTATGAACGTGATGACGACGAGCCGCCACCCTTGCGGGTGGACTCGCCACCCGTAATGAAACCATCGTAATTACGCATGAGTAGGTTGGCCTCAATTCGCTGGATCAAATCCAAACCTACGCTGACAACAATAAGTAAGCCCGTGCCTCCAAGGAAGCTCGACACAAAGAATGGGATGTCCATATAGCGGGCAACCATTGATGGAATCACGGCAATAATTGCCAAGAATCCAGCGCCCACATAGGTGATCCGCTCCACCACAGTCTCGAGGTATTCCGCCGTTCGCGGACCAGGTCGAAGACCAGGGATAAAGCTGCCGTTCTCTCGCAACTGCTGGGACATATCGTCAGGACTAAACACAACAGTCGTCCAGAAGTAGCTGAAGAAGTAGATCAGAATGATCTCGAGCACAATGTACGGATACTCGCCGAACTGGAAGTTCCGGTTCATGAAGTAGACCACGCTCTGCCACCATGCTGGCGAGTCTGCTGACACGGAGGTCGCGAGATAGCCAAGGAATGATGACGGGAAGATCAACAATGACGATGCGAAGATGATTGGCATCACGCCGGCGTGATTCACACGCAGCGGCAGGTAATGCTTCTGCCCGCCATAGGTTCGTCGCCCTCGCGTATGCCTGGCCTGTTGGATTGGAATACGCCGCTGCGCGACCGTAATCAGAATCGAACCGGCCACCACAATGACGAATGCCACGATCAGGAATAGAATTCCGAGCACGCCAACGCTTCCGTCGCCGCTCTGAAGCGAGAAGTCGACATTGTTCACAAGCCACCCAATGGCCATCGGCATCTGAGACACAATGCCCGCGGTCAGGATGAGCGAAACGCCATTGCCGATACCGAACTTATCAATCTGCTCGCCGAGCCACATCAAGAAGATACTGCCTGCGGTCAACGCTGTCAGTCCCGAGAAGTAGAAGATGAGCATGCCCGTTTGCGTACGGAATTGCGGCTGCACCAATCCTTGGCCCTGCAAGAACTTCATCCACATGAAGCCCTGAATCAAGCACATGGCGATGGTTGCATAACGCGTCCACTCGGTAATCTTCTGCTGTCCGGAAGCCCCTTCCTTCTTCAGTTCTTGGAATTTTGGAATGGCGGACTGGAGCAACTGAAAGATGATCGATGCCGTGATGTACGGCATGATGCCGAGGCCAAAGATCGTGGACTGCTTGAACGAGCCGCCCGAGAAGACGGACACGTACTCGAGCAACTTGCCAAAGCCAGTTGCTTCAGAGGCTGATTGCCTCGCGAGTTCCTCAAGTTGGGTCTGATCGACGCCGACGAGCGGAATCCAAAAACCGATGCGATAGATCGCGATCATCGCAAGCGTGAATAGCACGCGATTGCGAAGCTCGGGGATCCGGAACATATTGATGACGGCGCTGTACATGCCGAATCAGTTTCCTTTACGGGCACAATCGCCCGGGTTTAATCACTCGTCGTTTGAGTCCGCTGGAGCGTCAGGAGCAGCTTTGGGAGCAGGTGCCGCTGCGGCCTTGGCCTTTGGCGTTGCTGTTTCCCGAGTCCACTTCTTCAGTTCATTGACAGTCGCAGTACCGCCAGCGGCCGCAATCTTGGCCTCGGCAGACTTTGACATCTTATTCGCTGTCACATCGAGTTTCTTGGTGAGGTCGCCCTCGCCGAGAATCTTGAGTGGCTTCTTCGTATCCCGAATAATGCCGGCTTTCGAAAGCGATTCGGCGTTGACGACATCGCCATCGTTGAATCGACCTTCAAGCGTCTTGAGATTCACCACGTGATACTCAGTCTTGAACTGAACATTGGTGAACCCGCGCTTTGGCATACGGCGGACCCAGCTCATCTGGCCGCCTTCAAAGTAGGCGCGGCGCTTGTAGCCACTACGGGACTTTGCACCCTTATGGCCGCGGCCACTGGTCTTGCCGAGTCCGCTGCCAGGGCCTCGGCCCACACGCTTCCGGCCCTTGTATCGGCCGACCTTGGACGTAATGTCATGAATCATCATGATGATTGATCTCCTGGGGATGCCAGTGGCATCACTCAGTGGGGGCTTCCTTGGTCTTGTCATCATCGGCTGCCGCTGCTGGCTCGGCCGATGTCTCTGGTGCTGCTTCTGCAGGCTTTTCAGCGACTGCTGCAGGAGCTTCTGTCGTTTCGTTTGGTGTGGCTTCAGCTTCAGGCTCTGCCACTGGCAAAAAGCTTGTGCCACGAGTGATCATGTCTTCCACGTCGGTCGTGCCAACATTGACGCCACGAAGGCGTTCAATGTCATCCTTGCCACGCAGTTTGGACAAGCCATTGATGACAGCCTTCACGACGTTCTTTGGGTTGTTCGAGCCGTACGACTTGGTCAAGCAGTCCTGAAGACCAAACATCTCAAGCACAGCACGAACTGATGCACCTGCAATAACGCCGGTACCAGGCGATGCTGGAACCAATCGCACACGGCAGGCACCAAACCGACCCTCCACCTCGTGGGGAATCGTTCGACCTTGCATGGGATAGGTTCGCATTTCACGCTTTGCGATCTTCTGCGCCTTCTCAATTGCTGGCGGGACCTGGTTCGCCTTGCCGTACCCGGCACCGACGCGACCATTGCGATCGCCCACCACCACGAGGGAGGAGAAGCTGAAGCGACGACCACCCTTGACGGTAGCCGCGGTACGGAACACACCGACCGTAGTCGATTCAATTCCGCCTGATCCTTCTAGATACTCTGCCATAGCTCTATTACCTGTCTGCCGGGAATCCGGCTCAGAACTTCAATCCGCCCTCTCGGGCACCGTCGGCCAGGCTCTTCACCCGTCCGTGATATTTAAAACCATTGCGGTCGAAGACGACCGGACCAACACCTGCAGCGACTGCTCGCTCAGCAAGGCGTTGGCCAACATGCCCTGCAGCCTCGGCGTTTCCACCACTGCTGCCTCGGGATTCCTTCTCCATTGTCGAGGCCGACGCAAGCGTCTTACCAGTCAGGTCGTCAATGACCTGAGCGTAGATGTGCTTTGAACTGCGGAAGACACTCAGCCGTGGCCGGTTTGGCATACCGAAGATTCCACTTCGAATGCCCTTCTTCCGTCGTACTCGTCGAGTTACTCGTTGTTTGATTCGTTTCATGTCATGCGCTCCCGCGTAGCCTGAGATCAGGCTCCGAAGACCTTGCCTTGCTTGCGGATGATGATTTCGCCGTCGTACAGAATGCCCTTGCCGTTGTACGGCTCTGGGCGACGTTGATCGCGGATATTGGCAGCGAACTGGCCGACAGCGTGCTTATCCGGACCTGTAATGGTGATCTTGGTGCCGTTCTCCACATTGAACTCAACGCCCGCTGGGGCGATGATGTCAACAGGATGGCAGTAGCCAATATTGAGCTGAATGTTCTTGCCCATGGGCTTTGCATTCCAGCCAACACCGACGATATTCAAGATCTTCGTGTAGCCCTTGTCCACCCCAGTCACCATGTTCTGGATGCGAGCTCGCGTCGTGCCCCACTGGGCTCGAGTAGATCGCTCGCCGACACGCGACTCTGGGACGGTGCAGCAGATATTTGAACCAGACTCGTCAAGCGCTACATCGACATCAGCGTGCCATGTGTACTCAAGCGAACCCTTGGGGCCGTTCACGCCAATAGATCGTGCGTCTGGTTTGCATTCAACCTTGACGCCCTTTGGCACTTCAATTGGTTTCTTTCCGATACGTGACATCGTTCGTTCCTCAGCTCACGATGGCGACAAGTTCGCCACCCACGCGTTCGGCCCGAGCGCGACGGCCGCTCATGACACCCGAACTAGTCGACACGATGGCAATACCAAGACCCTGCATGGGGCGAGGAATGCCATCGACATTGGAATAGACACGACACCCTGGCTTGGATACTCGCTTGATTTCGCGAATAATGTCCTCGCCACGGGGGCCGTACTTCAGCCGCACACGCAGGTGCACTCGGGCACCAACCTGCTCGGTGTCCCACTCTGTGATGTATCCCTCGTCCTGAAGGACTTGGGCCACGCCACGGTTGAGACGGTTATCAAGGCACACGACATCTTCCGCGCGGTTTCGCACAGCATTGCGAATACGGGTCAACATGTCGGCAGTCAAGTCTTGTTGAGACATCTGTTCACTCCACTGGGGCGATTGCCCCGTTTCCTCACCAGCTGGCCTTACGCATTCCCGGGATCTTGCCTTCGAGCGCCAATTGGCGAAGCATGATCCGGCTAATACCGAACTTGCGATACACGCCCCGGCCACGGCCGGTCAGCAAGCATCGGTTTTCCTTGCGGGTAGAGAATTTTGGTTCTCTCTTCATCTTGGCAAATACGCGTTTACTAGCCATAGGTGTTCTCTCAGTCTTCTTTCCGGGTGAAGGGCATTCCAAGTTCACGGAGAATGAAGCGGCTCATTTCCGGGTTGGACTGCTCAAAGCAAATATTGATATTCATGCCGTGCGTGAAGCTCACGCGTGCCATGTTGATTTCGGGCCAGACAGCCTGCTCAGTCAGGCCCATCGAGTAGTTCCCGAGCTGATCAAAGGAGGTGTCCTTCATGCCACGAAAGTCCTTGATTCGCGGCATCGCGAGGTTCAAGAGACGATCGATGAAGTGCCACATGCGTACTCCACGCAGTGTGACCACAAAGGCCGAAGGTGCGCCTTCGCGAACCTTGAAGTTCGCGACAGAACGCTTGGCGAGCACCATGATTGGCTTTTGGCCAGTGATGGTGGTCAACGTGTCAATCACGGTGTCACGAATCTCTGGCTTGAGCTTCTGGTTCTCCAGGAAGCGGCCAACGCCAGAATTGACAAGTGCCTTCGACAGCGTGGGCACTTGATTCGCGTTCTTGATCGAGAACTCCTCACGTAACTTCGGCACCACGACTTCGCGGTACATCGTCAGGAGCCTCGGGGCATTTTTTGTTTCAACAGCCATTCTCAATCACTACTCCCTCGCAAGGCATCAGCCCTGCTTTGGTCCTCTCAGTACGGAGAGTTCCTTGCCACCACGCACTGCGAGGCGGACCTTGGAACCATCATCCTTGGTCTCGAATCGAACGCGAGTACCGCGACCATCCACGACCGGACTGACATTGCTCATGTGAATTGGCATCTCCTTGCGGAGCAAGCCACCCTTTGGATTCGCTTGAGATGGTTTGAGATGCTTCACGCGAATATTCACGCCTTGCACCACCACGCGTTCCTCTGCAGGAATCACCCGCAGAATCTCGCCCACCTTGCCGCGATCGTTGCCAGCCGTTACGACGACCGAATCACCTTTTCGTACGTGTCGTGCCATTGGTCAAATTACCTCCGAGGCAAGCGAGACAATCTTCATAAAGTTCTTCTCACGAAGTTCACGAGCGACTGCGCCAAAGATTCGCGTCCCCGAGGGGTTGCCTTCCTTCATCAGCACGCAAGCGTTCGAGTCAAATCGAACATAAGAACCGTCCTTGCGTCGCGTCGGGTACTTCGTGCGAACGATGACCGCTCGCACAATGTCGCCCTGCTTCACTGGCGAGTTCGGCAGTGACTTCTTCACTGAGCACACGACCATATCGCCAACACCCGCGGTACGCCGCGAGTGACGACCACGAGCAGTGGTGCCGCCGAGAACGCCGATGACGCTCACAATCTTGGCGCCACTGTTGTCGGCTACTTCAATTCTGGATTCTTTTTGAATCATCTCTTGGTCTCTCTTCCAATCACTCGGTTGCGGCGGCCTGATCGACTACGCGAAGCAGGACCCACGACTTGGTCTTGGAAATCGGTCGACATTCGGCAATCTCTACTCGATCGCCGACTTTCGCCGCGTTGTTTTCATCGTGTACGTGCAAGGTGGTCCGCTGCCGGGTGTACTTGCCGTACTTGGGATGCCGTGTCATATAGTCAATTGATACACGGCAGGATTTGTCACGTTTGGCCGCAGCCACGACGCCAATGCGGCGAGGTGCGGTGTCAGAGACCTTGATGTCCTTGAGGTGGCTCACGTCATTCGTCTCCGATCAAGCATCTTGCGTGGCAACGGTATGTCGCGCACGCTTCTCAGTAAGCAGCCGGGCAATATCACGTTTGACTTTGCCGAACCGGGCAGTGTTCTGAATCTTCTCCGTCACCGTCTGGCAACGCAGATCAAAGAGATGGCGACGGAGGCTTGCGACCTCGATGTCGATTTCGTCATCTCCAAGTTTTTTGACTTCATGTGGTTTCATGTGTTCATCTCCAGGTCGCAATCAGACCGAAAGCCTCTTTCCAACGAAGCGGCATCGAACCGGCATCTTGCACGCAATACGGGCCATCGCTTGACGGGCCATGTCCTCCGGTACACCGGAGATTTCATACAGCACTGTTCCCGCGCGGACGCGTGCTGCCCAATAGTCGACTTCGGCCTTGCCTTTACCCATTCGAGTTTCAAGCGGCTTCTTCGAAATTGGCTTATCGGGGAAGACTCGAATAGTGACCTTGCCCTCGCGACGTAAGTAATGCTGCGCCGCAATTCGACCGGCCTCGATTTGCCGGGCGCTTACCCAGTGTGGCTCGAGGGCCTGCAGTCCGTATTCGCCGAAAGCAATGTAGTTGGCGCGGCAGGCCTTGGCCTGCAACTTTCCACGCATCTGCTTGCGGAACTTGACTCGTTTTGGCATCCGTGGCATCGGACGTTCTCCTCAAACTGAGCAGGGCTCAGCGACGACCTCTTGCACGAGCACGAGCACCAGCGGCCTTCGATTCGGTTTGATCCTCTTCGCCGTCGGTAAACATGCCCTTGTAGATCCAGACCTTGACGCCGATTGCGCCGTAGGTCGTAAAGCTCGTAACACTCGCATAGTCAACATTCGCCTGAAGCGTGGAGAGCGGAATAGAGCCCTCACGTGTGACAAACTTGCGAGACATTTCTGCGCCACCAAGACGACCAGACACTTGGATGCGAACACCCTTCGCACCAGCCTGGATGGCAGACTCACATCGCTGCTTCAGCAGGCGACGGAAGTTGGAACGCTTCTTCATTTGCTCGGCGATCGCCTCAGCAACTAGCGAAGCATCTGTGTCGGGGCTTCTAATCTCGACGATCTTCACGGACACCTTTCGGCCAGTCATGGCCTGAAGCTGTGCCGAGAGCTTGTCGATCTCGGCACCCTTGGGGCCGATGACCAAGCCTGGACGCGCAGTCTTGACGATGACCGTCAACTCTTCGCGTGTCCGCTCGAGATAGATATCCGAGACGGCCGCAAAGGGCGGCGTCCGATTGAGCTGTTTGTCAACAAACTCACGAATCTTGAAGTCTTCGACGAGCAACTCACCAAAGAGTGCCTTTGGTGCGTACCAACGAGACTTATGCGCCTCAGTGATACCTACTCGGAATCCGAATGGATGAACCTTTTGTCCCATCGATCAGCCTCTCTCGTTCAGGACGATGTGCAGGTGACACGTCCGCTTGCGAATCGGATGAGCCCGACCGCGGTCTTTGGGCTGGAATCTCTTGATCGTCGGTCCCTCATCGACGCGTGATTCCGAGATGAAGAGAGTGGAGACATCGGCGTCTCGCTCTTCAGCATTGGCAATCGCGCTCTTGAGAACCGCCTTGAGATACCAGGCCGCTCGTTTCTTGGAGAATTGCAACTCGTTCATGGCTTCATCAATTCGCATACCACGAATCAAGTCCGCGACAAGGCGGGCCTTGCGTGGAGCGATACGGGCGAATCGATGGCTTGCTTGATGTGTCATGTGGAATGTCTACATCATCCGGTCAGCCGGACTTGAGACCCTCCTTCTTGTTGGTGTGTCCGCGGAAGTTCCGCGTAAGGGAGAACTCGCCGAGCTTGTGGCCAACCATATCCTCGGTCACGAAGACGTCAGGAAACTGACGGCCGTTGTGAACCTTGAACGTGTGTCCAACGAACTCAGGCACAATCGTGCATGAGCGAGCCCATGTCTTGATCGGTCGTTTGGCACCGCCAGCTTCGGACTGAACCATAACCTTGCGGTATAGCTTCTCGTCCACGTACGGGCCCTTCTTGAGTGAGCGTCCCATCTCGATAATCTCCGTCAGAGCTTCAGCTGGCCGTAACGCCGGCTCTTGCGTCGCCGCAGAATGCGTGCATCGGACGCCTTGCCGCGCTGCCGCGTGCGTCCACCCTTTGATTTCGTTCCTGACGCACTTGCTGGCTCACGGCCACCCTTACTGCGTCCCTCACCACCGCCAAGCGGATGGTCATGATGGCTCATCGCCATGCCACGGACTTTCGGACGACGTCCGAGCCAGCGGTTGCGACCAGCTTTCCCGAGCTTCACCAACTGGTGGTCAGTGTTGCCAACTTGGCCGATGGTGGCGCGACAGTGAATTGACACCTGGCGTATTTCACCTGATGGCAATACCAACGTCGCCCATTGGCCTTCTCTATTGGTCAGTCGAGCACCGACACCTGCCGAGCGACAGATCTTGGCACCCTTACCCGGTTCAAACTCGACCGCGTGAAGCGTCAAGCTAGTCGGGATAAATTCAATCGGCATGCAGCAGCCTGGATTTGGCTCGATGGCCGAAGCGCTGCTGAGCACCGAGCCGCCATCCTCAAGCCCGACTGGGGCGAGGATGTACCGGCGGTCACCGTCTTCGTACTCAACCAATGCAATATGGCACGAACGGTTCGGGTCGTATTCGATCCCGATGACCTTGGCGGCCATATCGTCCTTCGTCCGTTTGAAGTCGATGACTCGGTATCGACGCTTGTGGCCACCACCGCGACCTTGCACGGTAATCTTGCCTTGGTTATTCCGACCACCCTTCTTATTGAGCGGGCGGAGCAATGACTTTTCAGGCGTTCGCTTTGTGACCTCGGCGTGTGTGTTCACGGAGGCGTTGCGTCGTCCTGGAGTCGTTGGCTTGTACTTGCGAATAGGCATGGTTCGTTTCCTGAGGTGCTCAGATCAGCTCGATTCGGTCATCGGCGTGGATCTTGACGATCGCTCGCTTGACATCCTTGGTCTTCCATTGACCGAACTTGTTTCGACGCATCTGGCCCTTCCGATTCTGGATCGCCACAGAGAGAACACGCACGCCGTACAAATCTTCAACGGCGGCCTGCACATGAGGCTTGTTGGCCAACTTGTCGATTTCAAATGCGTACCGGTTGTGCTCGGAAGCCTCCCAAGTGGACTTCTCGGTCACGATCGGACGCCGAATTACATCAGTCGATCGCATCACGCGGCCTCCTTGTCACCAGTGAACCCGTCGAGCCAGGCCTGCATTGAGGCACGGTCAACGAGTAAGAACCGGTGATTGAGCAGTTCAAACACGTTCAATTGGTCAATTCGAATAATGTCGACATGCTCAAGATTTCGAGCCGAAAGCGCTGCGTTTCGGTTGTCTTCGCTGAGCGCGACCAGGCAGGTTCGGTTGATGCCACACGATTTCAGTACGACCTTCATCTCGGCGGTCCGTGGCTTGTCAAAGTCAAGTGCGTCAACGCACTTCACTTCGCCGTCCACGAGCTTGGCGAGCATCGCATTGCGATTGGCCAGACGCCGCATGGCGGTCGGCATTCGCTTGCGGAATGTCTCGGTCTTCTTTGTCTTAGCGAATGCAACACCACCACCCTTACGAACAACCGTGCGGGCGTTGCCAACACGAGCGTTGCCGGTGCCTTTCTGGCGATACAACTTCCGGGTGGAACCTTTGACCATGCCCCGGCTCTTTGTTCGAGCGGAGCCCTGTCGACGGTTCGCGTGATACATGACGTAGGCCTGCTTCAGCAGGTCTGGGCGGACCTCGTTTCCGAGGGCTGCTTCGTCGATGGCAAGGGAGTCAACCTGCTTGCCTGATTTGTCCAGTACGGGTAGATCAATCATGAGTAATTACACCTGTGGTCCGAAGACCGTTTTCGCCTGATTCTCCTCCACATGCTTCGGATCACCCTTTCAGGTGGCCCCACCCGTGGTTCCTATGAAAGGCCTTCGGGGGTGGGAGGTAGAAACGCGACTCGGCGTTTGTTTCGGGTTGTCCAGACTCAATTCACAAGGAAGCGAATCTAGTTGTGACGAGCATCAGCCCGCCTTGGCAACCCTCGCTTTTTGTTTGTTGATACGTACAGCGGTGCGAACCATGACTGGTGCACCGATGGGGCCGGGCACGGTGCCCTTGACCACAAGGAGATTTTTGTCAGTGTCAATCGAGATGACTTTCATCGAACGATTTGTCACATTGACATCGCCCATGTGGCCAGCCATTCGCTTGCCCTTCTTGATCTTCGGGCCGGTACCAAGATTGGTCGCGTGGCCGTTGATTGAACCGGGTGAACGGTGACGACGCTTTACGCCGTGTGAGGCTTCGAGTCCACGGAAGTTGTGACGCTTCATGCCACCCTGGAAGCCCTTACCCTTGCTGCGGCCAAGTACATCAACAAACATCACACCCTCAAAGGTGCTTACGTCGATGTGATCGCCGAGTTCAACATCAGCCTCGCCGCGAATTTCACGGTGAGCCCTGAGCGGAGCACTTCCAGCCTTGTGGTCGTGGCCAATGACTGGCATCGTGCTGCGGCGAGCTTGAATGTCGCCGTAGCCAATCTGCACAGCATCGTAGCCGTCGGTCTCTTCGGTCTTGACCTGTGTCACAACACAGGGCCCAGCTTGAATCACAGTGACTGGCACGTTCGTGCCGTCTTCCATGAACCAACGGGTCATGCCGAGTTTCGTTCCAAGTAATGCTTGTGTCATCTTCGTGTCCGTCCCACTCAGGCCTTGATCTTCACAAACACGCCAGCAGGAACGACAAGCCGGTTGAGCGCGTCGACGGTGCTTGGGGTGGGGTCAGAAATATCGATGATTCGCTTGTGCGTTCGGATCTCGAACTGCTCTCGCGACTTCTTGTTCACAAATGTTGAACGGTTGACCGTGTAGATCTCGCGTCGTGTTGGCAGTGGTACCGGACCACTCACGCGTGCGCCTGTGCGTTTCGCATGGTCGACAATCTCGCGCGCCGATGCATCGAGCGCTTGATGGTCATAGGCTTCCATTCGGATGCGAATCTTCATAGTCAACTCTACTGACGTGCCGCTGTGATAGCGGCCCCGCCAATCCTCTCAAGGGTTTCAGCACAAAGCACTTGGTCCACAAACCAAGGGCGAAGCGGTGATGATAGGCTCCCCCGATCTACTGTCAAGGGGTCGAGGATGCCCCTTTGCTCGGATTCCCATCTTCTCCTAAGGTCCACACCATGATCATCACCACCTTGATTCCCATCATCTTGCTTACCGGACCACTTGGCGATCGCCTGATCAGCGATGAACTCGGCCTCTCCATCAACCTGCCGCCGCATTCCACAGTCGTGCAGCGTCCGGGCGATGCCGGATCGCACTTCATGATCCGTGATGGAGCCGCCACTCCCACCTGGAGCCTCAAAATCGACTCCCCGGAGATTCCGGGCAGTGATGCCGCGGTCTGCCTGCAAACCCTCTTGGATTCGAGAATTAGCACAACGCCAGTCGATCCGGCAACAATCGCCCTCCTGGAAACACCCCAGGGTCGTCCCATGGCCTCTGTATGGACTGCTGAGACAGCGAGCAATGGGCAGCCTGTGAGCCTCGCCTGGCTCGTCGCGCCGCAGTCGCTCAATCGATGCCTCGTGCTGAGTGTTGTCACAACTGCTCAAGCCGACGAACGGGCAGTATTTGAGCAGGTCTTCCGCTCGGTCAAACTGACCGATCGCGCCGCTGACAAAGGCAGCGTGGACGACCAGTTCAAGGCCGGGCAAGACATCCTGAAGTCCTTTACAGAGAAGCACTTACGTGGCCTTGTGGGCACCAGCATGGTGATTCGGGTCTACGATCCAACGTCGGATGTACCCCGAGAAATCGCCTATGGCACCCTGGATGCCACCGAGCAACCACGCTCGGCCATCCGATCGCAGGGCGGTCGAGTCAATGCAGGGGACGACGAACCGGGCCTGCTCGTGACAAGCCATCTCCGATTCGCCGAAAATCCAGACGAGGGCGTGTATCTCGACCGAGTGCAGCGATGCTGGGTGAGCTGGGACCTCCAGCGAGAAGCATGGGCGGACTCGGTCACGAGAAAAGTCGGGGATGACCGCACGGGGCAACTGGAGATTGGCATGAAATCACCACCCACGCTGGGCGTTCCGCGTGGACAACTGCTTGTCATTCGAGAAGATGAAACGCACGGGACACGCAATACATGTACGCTCGTGCCAAAGCAGCCCTTGCT
>JABJQE010000162.1 GCA_018663565.1 Phycisphaerae bacterium | reverse complement strand
TGAGAGTTCGCGCGGGAGCGGGGTGTTGTCAATTGATCCCACCACGATGTTTGTGCGGCACGCGGATGCTTCCGTGAGAGGCGTGAACGATGTGTCCGGGATCCAGTTCTCCACTGAGTATGACACCTCTGTGGGATCGCGTTTGCCAGTGCCTGCTCGGACCATTGCAATTGATGGCCGAACAGTTGTCAGCAGCGTTGGCGGATTGCAGGCTACCCAAACGCCTCGTGCTCGTATTGGTGTTGGTGATGCGGCGCCGGACTTCACGTTGCCCTCAACCAGTGGAAGTGAAGTCAATCTTGCATCGCTCCAAGGTTCGGTCGTGGTGCTCGACTTCTGGGCGCGATGGTGTGGACCGTGCCGTGCTGGTCTGCCAGACATTCAGCGTATTTATGCGGCCACAGGAGAAAATGAACATGGCGTATTGGTGTACGGCGTGAATGTGCAGGACGGCGGAAGTGTCAAGGGCGTTGGGACGTTCTGGTCGAAGGAACCATTTGGATTCCCAACGCTAGTCGACACGTCCGATGCCTTGTCTGCCTCATGGGGTCTTGATGGCATCCCGGTGACCTTCGTGATTGGTCCGGATGGCCGCGTACTCCGCCGAGATGATGGTTGGCATCAGGATGGATGGGCCGAAATCGTCGAACTCATTGAGCAGACAAACACGCATGATTGATAATCACTTGCAGCAATCCCCGCCGTAGCGCCCACGTGAGGCGGGTGGTTGGCGTATTGATCATGATGCTGAATGAAACGCGTCGCCCAACTGGACACTCCACATAGCCGGCGAGCGTGTAGACCTTGCTGATAAAGCCACTCTTGACCCGTACTGTCGTGCCATGGGGGTTCAGGCTGCTGAGTCGCTTCTGCACATTGCCTTGATTGTGAAGCGAGAGTGACTCGATAAAGAGGGTTTCATTTGGGATTGCTGGATCGAAACTGCACAGCCAGGATGTCATGGTCCTGGCCGAGATTCTGTTGTGCGAACTCATGCCCGAGCCGTCAGCCACCTGCAGGCCGTCGGCTGATCCTGCGCGTGTTTCGACAAGGCCCGTCACGATTCGGCTGCCCGCGGCTCGTGTTCCACTTCGATGCGTCGTTTGGTATGCGATTCGTTTCAGCAACGCTTCGCCAAACATGTTCTCGCTTTCGTGATTGCATCGACGCAGCACGTCTGCGAGTTCAGTTTGAATTGGCGGCGCAATCGGCTTCCCGGTTGCAGGCGGGTCGGTTGCTGCGGCGAGCCGCACAGTGCTCACGGCGATGCCGATGCGTCGAAGCCGATCGGCGAGGAGTGTGCCGAACTGCAGTGGCGGGTTATCAATGGTGACTTCGATCGAGGCCTGATTCGGAACAGGCACATTCCCACTGAGCCGAATTGTGTTGGTGCCTTGCGTTCGCTGCGGATTGATCCCAAGTTTCTTCTTGCGATTGGCACGCTTGAGCGTGTTCTTCAATATGACGCCCGAGTATGGCGGCTGCATGTCCGATACAACGACTGTGTTGCTCGTGGGTTTGACTTTGATCTTGACGGTGTTGTGATTGAAATTCACGCCACCGACCTGCGCGCAGTATGGTTTTCGAAGTTGCTCTGCGGGCCATTCGGCCGGAGTCCATTCGCGGTCAAATACGCGGTCGTCCACGATGAGCGTGTCCACCCGTTTCATTCCAGACTTGGCGACCGAGGCAGCCCACAGGTCGACAAGGCCGGTCGCCGTGAGCGTTTTTCCATCTGGGAGCTGCATTTCTGCGAGCAGCATGTCATCGCCGAGGGCCGGGTCGCCGTCGCCGAGCACGATCAGGTTCTCTCCGCTGCGAAGGAGCTGCGTCGTAAAGCGAAAGTCAGCGCCGAGCACCAAGGCTGCCGCGCCACTCGTGAGCAGTTTCTGGTTGCTCGCCGGAATGCGTGGCGTGGAGGCTGAGATTGAGGCGAGCAGGTTCGGGGACCCACACTCACGAACGGCCACAGAGACATGCCGCTGCGAGAACTTGGCCTTGGATATGGTCGCCTCTAGATCTGCCTGAAGGCCGGCAAGGGCCACGGCAGGAGCGAGGATCAGCACAAGGAGGAGCATCAATGACGTGTAGCGGAGCAGTCGCATCAGTGGGGGCATGCTAGTAGACATAGCTAGATC